>NZ_FQTU01000006.1 GCF_900128885.1 Alkalibacter saccharofermentans DSM 14828 | reverse complement strand
CATAGCAAAGTTTTTAAAGCTGGTAGACAGTCCGTATAATGGACTTACCCTTTGCACAGGGTCACTGGGACCAAACCTGCTAAACGATATCCCTTCAATAATCAGAGAGTTCCACGACAGAATCCACTTTGCCCACATAAGAAACGTAAAGGTCTTTGAAAACGGGGACTTTATAGAAGTTTCCCATAGGGGAAAAGATGGAAACGTAGATATTTATGAAGTGTTAAAAGCTTACCACGACAACGGCTTCGCCGGATACGTAAGACCTGACCATGGAAGACACCTTTGGGGCGAGGAGAAAAATTGCAGGCCTGGATATGGACTGTACGACAGGGCAATGGGCGTTATGTACATGCTCGGAGTATGGGATAGCTTGGATAAAGCGAAGGAACAGAATAAATAAAAAATATAGAGCAACCCGCTAAAGTGGATTTTTTTAGTGGGTTGCTTTATTACGTTTTTTAATTAAGATAGATAAACGTTTTCAAAAAAATGAGCTATAACTATTGACAGTATAAAATAAATAAGATATATTATGAGCATGATATATCACTGATATATCACATGTATATCAAACGTTATCATAAGTTGACGTTTAACGAATTATTGAAACTTTAATTCATTTGTTACAGTTTAATATGTGCATTGCACAATTAAATATAATTACAAGGAGGAAAAGGAGTATGAAAAAAGTTTTAGCAGTTGTTTTGGTAAGCATGTTGCTGTTTGCAGGGTGTGGCAATTCTACATCGGAGAATGGAAACGGTTCAGAAAATGGCAGTACTGATCCTGTGGTAATTAAAGTGGGTTATGAGAATCATCCAGGAGAGCCATTAGATGTTGCTCTAAATGAATGGAAAGACCTAGTTGAGGAAAGAAGCGATGGAACTATGATGTTGGAGTTGTTCCCTTCAAGTCAATTGGGTTCAAAAAATGATATCATAGACCAGATGCTTGCAGGCGATTACGTGGTGACTCTTGCTGATGGTGCTTTTTATGCTGAAAGAGGTGTCCCTGATTTTGGAATAGTTTTTGGTCCTTACTTATTTGATAGTTGGGATGAAGTGTGGAGATTTACTGAAAGTAGTTGGTATGCTGAGCAATCTCAACTGTTAGAAGAAAAAGGGTTGAAGATTTTGACTTCAAATTGGATGTACGGAGATAGACATACTTTGACAACAAAGCCAGTAAGAACAGTTGATGATTTAAGAGGTATGAAAATCAGAGTGCCTAATAACACTATTCAAGTTAAAGGATTTGAGGTATTAGGTGCTACGCCTACACCGATGGCACTAGGTGACGTATATACTGCGTTGCAACAAGGAACAATTGATGGACTAGAAAATCCACTGCCAGTTCTTTATAATGGTAAATTCCATGAAGTTGCAAAATATCTAACGCTTGATGGACATGTAAGAAACTTTACCACTTGGGTAATGGGAGCGGATGTCTTTAATAGCCTTTCTCAAGAACATCAAGAAATATTGATGCAAACTGGTGATGAAGCAGGCTTATACAATAACCAACTTCAAGAAGAAGTAAATGAAGAAACTTTAGAACTGTTTAGAGCAGAAGGGGTAGAAATAATCGAAGTGGATCCTTCAGAATTTAAACAAGCATCTGAGTCATTCTACTCACTTCAAGAATTTACATCTGTGTGGTCTGAAGGACTATATGAGACTGTAAAAGAAGCTATGAAGTAAAAATTTGAGCTTAAGACCTGGAGAATAACCTCTAGGTCTTAAGTGATATAACTATAGGATTTTTTTAAAGAAAGGAAACTTTGGATGGAGTTTGGAAAAAAGCTTTTAAGTCGCGTTCTTAATATAGATTTACTTTTATCTGGTACCGCATTAATAGCATTAATTATTGCCACCTTTTCAGGAGTTATCATGCGTTATTTTTTAAATAATCCTTATACGTGGTTGGAAGAATTTCAGTTGTGGTGTTTCGTTTGGGTAGTGTTTTTCGGCGCTAGTGCAGCATTTAGAAGTGGAAGTCATGTAGCAATCGAGATTTTGGTTGATTTATTACCAGACAAGATAAAAAAAGTCATCGAAATATTTGGTTATTTAGTTGTAACTGGAGTATTGGTATACTTTACAATTAATGGTACAGGCCTTGTAAAGCAACTTTTAAGTACAGGTAGATTAACAAATATTTTAAAGATACCTTTTCCTGTTATATATTCAGCATTGCCGATCGGATGTATTTTGATGATTATTAGTAATACCTTGATGACTTGGGATTCATTGTTTAATGACAAATTGAATTTAGAAGGCGGTGACAGATGATGGATATTAATGTTGTAGCGTTGAGCGCAATCGTGATACTTGTTCTATTGTTCTTGAAAATACCAGTATTTATAACATTATTATCAGGATCTGTAGTGTACTTCATGCTAACGCCCAGCGTACCGGTTCAAATAATAGCACAAAGGGTAATAGCTGGCATAGAAAGCATACCTTTGTTGGCGGTGCCATTCTTTGTTTGTGCAGGAGTTTTTATGAACTATTCCGGAGTAACAAAGCGTGTGATGGATTTTTCAGAAACTATTATAGGTAAGATGCCAGGTGGACTTGCTCAAGTTAATGTTCTGCTTTCGACATTAATGGGAGGACTTTCCGGTTCTAATTTAGCAGATGCTGCAATGCAGGCAAAAATGCTAGTACCTGAAATGGAGAAAAAAGGGTTTTCAAAAGAATTCTCATCAGTTGTAACGGCTTCGTCGGCAATGATAACACCGCTGATTCCACCTGGAATAGCGATGATTATTTATGGTTCTATAGCTAATGTGTCTATAGGCAGGCTATTTATAGCAGGTATAGGTCCAGGTATCTTATTATGTACTTCTATGATGATTTTAGTAGGGATAATTTCTAAAAAACGTGGATATAAATCAGATAGAGTAGAGAGTTTAAGCTCTTCTGAAAAAATTCGTGCAGTTATGAGTGCGCTATTTCCATTAATGCTTCCTGTCATAATAATTGGAGGTATAAGATTAGGAATCTTTACTCCAACAGAAGCTGGTGCTGTGGCGATAGTATATTCGCTATTATTGGGTCTCGTATATAAAGAAATGAAAATAAGTCACCTTAAACAAGGACTAAAGGAAACGATAAACAGTACGGCTTCGATAATGCTAATTGTTGGCGCTGCCTCTGCATTTGCATGGATTTTGACTAGAGAAAGAATTCCACAAGAAATTACAGGAATGATTATAAATACTATTTCGAACAAGTATGTTTTTTTATTAGCTGTTAATTTGTTTTTAATAATTGTCGGTATGTTTATTGAGGGAAATGCAGCGATGATAGTACTTGTTCCGTTGCTGGCACCGGTTGCTACCGCATATGGAATTGACGAGATTCAATTTGCGATGATTTTTATTTTCAATATGGCAATAGGAGCATTATCACCTCCCATGGGAACTTTGATGTTTGTAACATGTGGTATAACTAGGTGCAAAATCATGAATTTTATTAAGGAAGCCATACCGTTTTATATATTGCTTTTAGTTTGTTTAATGCTTTTGACCTTTGTTCCTGCATTTTCAACTGGAATAGTTAACCTGTTTTATTAATAGTTTATTGGGTCAAAGACTATTTTAATATGTCTGTTAGAATAAAAATGTAGTGTGTGGAAAAATGTTTTGAAATGAATTATAGTTATTTGTAGAGTATAAAAAATATGGCTGAGGTGGTTGCATATGAAAAAAGCAAGGCATAACGAAGAACAGTTGCCTTTAAAGGATCTGGCTTATAAATCAATAAAGGATAAAATATTAAAATGTGAGCTTGTTCCAGGGAGTATTATATCCGAAGCGGCAATCGTATTGGAGCTGGGGATTAGCCGAACGCCTATTCGAGAAGCGCTTTTAAGGTTGAGTCAAGAAAACTTCGTGACGATATATCCAAGAAAGGGCATCATCGTATCTCAAATAACAGTAAAAGATATACATGAAGTTTTTCAGATAAGAGAGATAGTAGAGCCTGAGATAGCGAAAATGGCATGCAAAAATATGTCGAAGGAATTTTTGTTAGATCTGAAAAGAAGATTTGATGAAATTCCTTTTAATCTAGATGGTTCTCAGGCTAATGAATATTTTGATTTAGATATAGAATTCCATAAGTATATCATCTCTTGTGGGAATAACAGTAAGTTAACAGAGTTTACAGATAAAATATTTGATTTGGATTATAGAATACGTGTTATGTCAACGTTGGAAATTGACGATGTTGAGAAACGTTCAAAGCCTGAACATTTCGAAATTATCGATGCATTAATAGAGCAAGATTTAGATAAAATTGAAAAATCCATTCGGATTCATTTGAAAAATGCTCATAAACAGGCTCTGATGAAGATTTGAATTTAAAAATAAGATGCTTATATTAAACTGGAGGATGATAGTATTGAAAAAAAATTTAGTTAGTCAAATAAATAAGCCTGGAGAAATACAGCTGTTAGAAGCAGAAGTTCCGAAACCACGCCCAGGCGAAGCCTTATTAAAACTATTATACGGCGGTATTTGTGGATCGGACCTTGGAACTTACAGAGGAACATTTGCCTACTCTTCATACCCAAGAATTCCTGGGCATGAATTTTCGGCTGAAATAGTAGAAATAGAAGAAAATGATAAAGGGTTAAAAAAAGGAATGGTAGTAACTGCAAACCCTTATTTCAATTGTGGCACATGTTATTCATGTCGAAGGGGATTGGTTAATTGCTGTACTTCTAATGAGACCATGGGAGCGCAGAGAGACGGTGGGTTTTCCCAGTATATAACAATGCCGATTGAAAGAATATATGACGGGCAGGGTTTGTCAGGCAAAACGTTGGCGTTGATTGAACCATTTGCTATAAGCCATCATGGAGTAAAACGGGGAAATGTTAAAAAAGGCGATAAGGTACTAGTAATCGGGGCTGGAACAATAGGAGTCTTGGCAATGATTTCGGCAAAGCTATCCGGTGCGGAAGTATATATTAGCGATGTTGCACAGGGAAAGCTGGATTATGCTTTAGAACTTGGAGCAGATGGAGTCATCTTAAACAGTGATCCGGCTAGATTTAGCTCAGAAGTTGATGAAATTACAAACGGTGACGGTTTTGATGTGACAATTGAAGCTGTAGGATTGCCTTCAACTTTTCAAAACTGTATAGACGCTGCAGCATTTGGTGGTAGGGTTGTACTGATAGGAATAGGAAAACAAAATTTAGATTTTAATTTCTCAATGATTCAAAAGAAAGAACTTAATATTTACGGATCTCGTAATGCAGTAAAAGCGGATTTTGAAGAACTGATAGATATTGTGAATAAAGGTAAAGTGAATTTAGAGAAAATAATAACCAATGTATATGATTTTGAAGATTCAGAAAAAGCATTCAAAGACTTTGATCAAAACGCTGGAGAAATGTTGAAAGTTGTATTGAAGTTTTAATATCTGAATTAAAAGGAGATAAAAACATGAATTTAAATAAAAATACGTATAAAAACTATAAAAGCTACCCTGAAAAGGTTATTCAGTTTGGGGAGGGGAATTTTTTAAGAGCTTTTGTCGATTGGCAGATAGACAAATTGAACAAGGAAGCTGATTTTAATAGCGGAGTGGTAGTAGTTCAGCCAATAGATAAAGGTCTAGTAGAATTGCTGAATGAGCAAGACGGATTATATACCTTATATTTAAATGGGATCAAAGATGGCGAAGCCTCTAGAGAACACTCGGTGATAAACTGCATTACTAGAGCAATTAACCCTTACACTCAAAATGATGAGTATTTAGCCCTTGCTCATAACCCTGAAATGAGATTTATTATTTCCAATACCACTGAGGCAGGAATATCATTTGAGGAAAATGATAAGCTGGAGGATAAACCACAAAATAGCTTTCCAGGTAAATTGACTGCATTGTTATACGAAAGGTTTAAATATTTTAATGGAGACGACGATAAAGGGTTTATAATTATTCCCTGCGAGCTGATAGATAAGAATGGAGAAAAACTCAAGGAGACTGTCATTAAATATGTGGAGCTTTGGGAACTTGAAGAAAAGTTTAAAAAGTGGATTGTTGAAGCGAACACTTTTTGCAACAGCTTGGTGGATAGAATAGTACCAGGATATCCAAGAGAGCGTATAAATGAAATACAAGAAGAATTAGGCTATCAGGATAAGCTAGTCGTTGAAGGAGAACCGTTCCACCTTTGGGTCATTGAAGCCCCAGAGCGGATAGCAGAGGAATTCCCAGCAGCTTCGATAGGTCTAAACACTTTGTTCGTTAAAGATATGGCTCCCTATAGAACGAGAAAGGTAAGAATATTAAATGGTGCACACACAAGCATGGTTCCTGTATCATATTTGTATGGAATTGATACTGTAAGGGAGTCTGTTGAAGATCAAGTCATAGGTAATTATGTCAAACAAACAATTTTTGATGAGATTATTCCTACCCTAGACTTGCCCTTAGAAGAGCTAGAGAAATTTGCCGCCGATGTTTTGGACAGGTTTAAAAATCCGTACATTAAGCATGAACTTATGAGCATTTCTTTAAATTCAATTTCAAAATTTGAAACAAGAGTATTGCCTTCTATATTAGAGTACCAAAAACGAAAAAATGAATTACCAAGGAGACTTGTATTCTCATTAGCAGCACTTATAATATTTTATAAGGGTGAAAGAAATGGAGATGAGATTGCTCTTAATGATGATGCAAATATCTTAGAAGGATTTAAGAATGTTTGGGCTTCTTACGAACAGCAAAAAATCACCATAGAAGATTTAGTTGAAGAAGTTTTAAAAAACAAAACCATATGGAAAAATGATATAGATAAAATCGAAGGATTGCCTAGCTTGGTAGCAGTTTATGTTGAAGATATCTTAAAAAATGGCATGAATGAAGCTACTAAAGGAGTGCTAAAGTAACCATGAAGAAATTTATTAAAATCAATGAAGCGGATAATGTCGTTGTAGCTCTATCTGACTTAGAACAGGACCAAAAGATTTCTCTTAACAGCGAAGAAATTTTAATTAAAGATAACATAAAACGTGGACATAAAATGGCAATTAATAATATTAAAGATGGAGAAGACATTATAAAATATGGCGCGCCTATAGGTCATGCGACAAAGGATATAGGAGCTGGAGAATGGGTTCATTCCCATAATACAAAGACGAATTTATCAGGAATTAGCGAGTATAACTTCGATCAAGCTTTAAATAGTTTAAATAAAGAAAAGGGCAAGTACGTTTTTCAGGGATATCGCAGAAGAAATAAAGACGTGGGAATAAGAAATGAACTGTGGATAGTTCCGACGGTAGGATGTGTAAATGGAAGTGCGGAGCTAATAATTAAAAGGTTTAAAGAAAAAAATAAAGCGGAGCTAATAATTAAAAGGTTTAAAGAAAAAAATAAAATTGACGGAATAGATGCGATTGAAGTCTTCAAACACAACTATGGTTGTTCACAGCTTGGTGATGATCATGAAAATACTAAGAAGATATTATCTGATGTAGTTAAACATCCTAACGGTGGAGGAGTATTGGTATTAGGATTGGGATGCGAGAACAACTATGTTGAAGAATTTAAAAATACCTTGGGACAATATGACGATGAGAGAGTAAAATTCCTTGTGACCCAAGAAGTGGCAGATGAAATAGAAGAAGGCGTAAAAATATTAACGGAACTCTATGAAAAAATGAAACAGGATAAAAGAGAACCAGTTGAAATATTGGAGTTGAAAATTGGTCTAAAATGCGGCGGCTCTGATGGACTCTCTGGAATAACTGCAAATCCGTTGGTGGGAGCATTTTCAGACTTTCTAATTTCTCAAGGTGGTTCCACTATCTTAACAGAAGTGCCCGAAATGTTTGGTGCGGAAACTTTATTGATGAACCGCTCAGAAAGCGAAGACGTGTTCAATAAAACGGTGTCACTGATAAACGATTTTAAAGAATATTTCATCGAGCACAAGCAGCCTATATACGAAAATCCTTCACCCGGAAATAAAGAAGGTGGAATAACGACGCTCGAAGAGAAATCCTTAGGATGCATTCAAAAAGGCGGTAAAGCTAGCATAGTAGGCGTCTTGAAATACGGAGAGGTGTTGACCAAAAAAGGTCTTAACCTTTTGAATGCGCCTGGAAATGATTTAGTTGCGTCTACGGCGCTTGCAGCTTCAGGATGTCAGATGGTGTTGTTTACTACCGGTAGAGGAACACCATTTGGAAGCTTTGTTCCAACTATGAAAATCTCAAGTAATACGCAACTCTATAAGTTGAAGCCTCACTGGATTGATTTTAACGCAGGCACTTTGGTGGAAAATGAAAAGATGGAAGAAATATTGCATAGATTTGTAGAGTATATACTTGAAGTTGCCAGTGGAAAGTTGCTTAACAACGAGGTTAATGATTTTAGAGAGATAGCAATTTTTAAGACAGGTGTTACATTGTAAATTAATCAACTCATAAAAACAACCCCCCTTATCAATTTTAACGGATAAGGGGGGTTGTTTTACGACTCGCTCATAACAAGGTTTCTTTTTTCTATCATTTTGTCTCTTAATTCGTTGTCTATATTCCACACATATTTAATAGCAATTAACACTATTAGTCCTCCGGCAATCGGTGCGCCTAGTGTCATAAGCCTGATGCCGCCTAAAACGGTAGCAGATTGCACCGCTGCGCTTGGAGCGTAGCCGATCAGTCCGATTGACAGTGCGCCAAAGAATGAACCGATAGCTTGGCCGAGACGTCTAGAGAAGTTAAAGCTGCCGTAAATTGCTCCTTCTGTTCTCTTGTCAAGGATATAATGGTTGTAATCGATAGCGTCTCCAATCATGCCCCACTGAAGGAACATTACTACGCTGATAAGGGTTCCGCCTGTAGCTCGAACAGCCAAAAACAGCCAGACGTTATCCGGAAATAAAAATAATATAGATGATATCCCCATGCCTAACACGGTTGAATAAATGGCTGTCTTTTCCATTCCGATTTTTTTAACTATCTTTGGCATAGAAGCAAGAACTACGAGAGTTAAAGGCAGAGTAACCATCATAGAAAGTCCCATAAGGCTCAATGCGTTTAGATTGTCTCTGAAGTAATAAACGCTAAGGGTCATGACCAAGGTCTGGCTAAGCATGGCAGCACTTCCGGCTATGGAAATGCCTAGAAAAGCCCTATTTCTTTTGACAACCTCGATTATATCAGTTAATCTTACGGGATTTGATGAAGATGTATCATGGCTTATACGCTCTTCGGTGTTTTTATAAGCCAACAAGTGAAAAGCCATTCCTACCAATGCTGCTCCAATAATTCCGATAAAATAGCCGGTTTGAGGATTTTCCGTGCTTGATGCGATGATGATCGGAAATACCACAAGCGGCAAAACGTTTCCTATCATGGCGCCGAAACCTCTTGCAGAAGACAACGATGCTTTTTCTTCTGCAGTGCTTGCCATTCCGCTAAGAAGAGAGCCATAAGGTATATTTACAAAAGTATAAGTCATGCCATAAGCAATGTAAGTTACATATACCCAGATGAGCTTGCCGCCTTGGCTTAATCCACCGGGAACAAAAAAAGCAAGTACCGCTGTAAGAGCTACAAGAGGAGCTCCGGTTAACAGATACGGTCTGAATTTTCCCCTAGAGTCTTTAGTTTTAGAATACCTTTTATCCAAGAGTGCACCCATCATAGGGTCGTTTATTGCATCCCAAATACGCGCCAATAAAAACAAAGTAGCAACAGCGGCAGCGCTTATGCCTACAACTTCCGTGTAGTAAGGCAAAAGAAAACTGCCTACAATAGCAAAGGTCATGCACCCGCCAAGATCACCCATGGCATAACCGAGCTTGTGCTTGAATGTTAATTTTTTCATTTATTATCCTCCAATCAACTTTTATAAAAATTTTAATATTTCTCTATAGCCTATTACCTGAATGCCCTCATTTTTAAGATGGTTTTTGATTTCAGGGCTCATGAAGGTTTTAAAGTCTCCAATTCTTCCTTCGGAGAATCTGTTTAATCCACGAGACTCTGCGGTATCCTTGAGTGGATGAAAAGCGAAATGTGTAAGCTTTCCTTCTGGGAATGACGAGATGATTTTTTTGGCCAGATCAATTCTGTCATCTATATCGTATACATCATTAACGGGAAGGCCAGTTACGTTATCCACACAGGGGATGTTCTTTTCTTTGAATTCATCTACTTTTTTAAAGACATTTTCAACCATCTGCACAACCCTATCGCGAATTTGGTTTTTTTGTTCTTCTGGTAAATGCTGTTTGTCCTTAAGGATATCCTTAGCCATAAACGAAGCTCCCATTGTGCGGTCAAAATTCATCAAAACCGGAAGTATGCCTTCTTTTAGCGGGATGTCTATATAGGCATCGATCAGCGTTGGAGACATCAGTGTAGCCGCATGCGGATCAACGTGCGTTGGATTAAGTCCCAGTTTGTGAGCTAGATCTATCTGAGCCTTGATTTCAATAGCAGCGGCTTCTGGGTCTGCAGTGCTCATGACCTCCTGTGCATTTTGCTTGAAATAACCATTCTCATCAATAAAACCACAGGATGAATCCATTGTAGAGATAGGACGCCATCGATAAGTAGGGTATTCGCAGTTTAGGCCAAGGTGCAGGCCGATGTCTAAGTTGGGGTTTTCTTTATAAACCTTAGCGACTTCCGGAAACCATGAACAGGGAGCCATGGCAGACCCACAGGAAATTGTTCCAAAAGCTACTAATTCCAAAAAAGCATCGATTGAAGATAAATTTAAGCCTACATCGTCAGCGTGTATAATTGCAACTTTGTCTTTTTCTGAAAAGCCCATTTTTTTAAGTGTCGGATTCATTTGCATTTAATCACTCCTCGTTTTTTAAAAGTAACCGATTACTAGTAGGAATTATATAAAGGAGTAAGGGAAAAATCTAAAACAAATATGACTAAAAAAGCATTAAAGTTGCACATATTTATTTTTTGACATAATATATTTATAAAATAAGGGCTATTTAACTGAAAGGGAAATTTGTAATGGAAAAAGCAAAAGGTATTTGTGAATTGATTTGCATTACTACGAAAGTTGACGCTGCGTTATTGAATAAGAAAGGTTTTGTGGAATATTTATGGACAATCTATTCCACGCCGGAAGTGTTTAAAAAAGTTATTGAAATTGACTATATGGATATACAAAAAAGATGCATCGATAATCCCCCATATAATTATGTAGTATATTCCGGGCCGATGAAATTGAGCTATATAGGATTTCCTGTTAGCGATAGTTTGGAGCATGTAGCCACATTGGTAGTGGGACCATTTTTAAGTGAAATGCCAACTCAGAACATGATTGAAAACATAATTGTGACAAATAAGCTTAAGAAAAATAATTATAGAGAACTAAAAGACAGTTACAATTCTCTAATAGTAAAGGATGACAAAGAAATTAAGGCCTTGGGAAATATAATAGTAAACCTTTGTATAGGAACATTAATTGAGAGCAAAGCCACGATTATCAAAGGCGATTTAGACAGTGATTTTACAATAGACATAGAAGAAAACAAGCTGGACCTGGCTAAGCTAATAGAGGATGGACACAAAGGGAGAGCTGTTTTGCTGCATTTGATAGAAAAAGGAGCTTCTGAAGAAATCGATGAAATGTTCAATAAAAAAGTATTTATTGAGGGAATAAAATCTTTGGATATATTAAAGAGAGTTCCAAACAATCCCCTAAGGGCAATGAAAAACATAATGCTATCTCATAACTCTTTATTTGGTTGGGCTGCCGAGCAAGGAGGCTTGAATGCAATATATGTGCATTCCATGACTGAAAGATATGCCTTTGTCATAGAAAGACTTAACAATGTGAGTGAACTGGGAGAGCTCCATCAGGAAATGATCGTGGAATATTGCAAAGCGGTTAGAGCCAGCAAAGATCAAGGATATGGAGTTATTGTAAAAAAAGCGATTGACTATATTGATATAAACTATAAAGTAAATTTCGAGATATCTGATATTTCAAAAAGTTTGAATATCAACGAGTCGCACTTGATGCGTCAAGTAAAAAAAGAAACAGGCTGCACGATTAAGGAGCTGATCAATCTAAAGAGAGTTGAAAAAGCAAAGTACCTATTAAAATACACGAATCAGTCGATATTAAATATTGCCTACTCAGTAGGTTACAATGACCCTTCCTACTTTTCCAGAGTATTTAAAAATCTTGTCGAAGTCACCCCGAGAGAATATAAAAAAAACAAAATATTATACAATGATTAAACCAATCTGCAAAAATAGTGATAAAAAACGCAAAAATTGAATAAAGCATTGTGTATTGATGATGTACAATAAAGACAAATGAAAAGGAATACATGGAGGGAATATCGTGAAAAAGGATTCGGCTCGACAACATATGACCAGACAGCACATGTTAAGCAGCAATTACGAGATATACCACTACATGGACAAAACTATACGAAACGTGAAACTGCATCATCATGATTTTTATGAAATCTACTTCTTTATATCTGGGGATGTGGAGTATTACATTGAAGGGGAAATATACAAATTAAAACCGGGAGACCTGGTTTTAATAAATACTACCGAACTCCACCAGGCTCAAATCAACAAATGCGACAAGAACTATGAAAGAATAGTACTTTGGATAAACAAAGAGTTTCTTAAAGGCTTGTCATCAGATAACACCGATATAGCAAATTGCTTTGAGTCTGAGGATAAAAAGACTATAATCAATATCGATTTTGACATTCAAAGAGACATAGAAAGTCTTTTTCACAAGCTTCTTGAGCTTGATAAGTTTAAAGGAATAGGAAAAGACCTTCTTTCAGATGCATATATGACAGAGTTGATGGTAAAAATCAATAACCTTGCTGTGGACGAAAAACAAGTCTACGACAACGAAACGAAAAAGAGCGCATTGATAGACGATATGATAGGTTATATAGAAGATAACATCTGTGATGAGCTTACTATTGATTTTCTTGCTGAAAAGTTCTATTTGAGCAAGTATCATTTATCAAGGGAGTTTAAAAAGTACACTAACGTTTCAATCCACAAGTTCATCAAGCTAAAAAGGCTGATACAAGCAAAGGAACATATATTGCAAAACGAGTCAATAACCGACGTCTACATTAAGTGTGGGTTTGGTGATTATTCAAATTTCTTTAGGGCTTTCAAGCAAGAATACGGAATAACACCTAAACAGTTCTACAAAATCATGAAAAATAAAGATGCTTAAAGGACAGGCGCAGAATCTAGCTAAAAATAGCTTTGGACCATGCGCCTTTAAATTACACAAAATACATAAAAATCTAAAAAGAATAAAAATTACTAGAGCAATTTTTGCAAGTTTATAAGCAATAATTACAAACTGTTTGTAAACGGTATCTGATAAACTTTAGTCATCAGCTGATCTGATTAAAGATTAAGATAAAAAGATTTTGGAGGTTAATTATGGAAACCAAGAAAAACCAAGTAGTTCACAACCAGGCGAAAACGTGGCAAATCGCACTGTTTGCATTAAACAATACGGCCACAAACCTTTATATGTTCGCATTTATGTTTATAGCATACTACGCAACTGGGGTAGCGGGATTATTCGTCGTCGCAGTCAGCAGCGTATTGACATTCATGAGGGTGTGGGACGGATTTACCGATCCAATCATAGGCTTTATTATCGACAGAACAAAAACCAAGTTTGGAAAGTTTAGACCCTTTATGGTTCTGGGAAATGTCGTTTTAGCAATTTTGACCCTAGTGATATTCAGAACCACCCACTTGGTTCCTGAAGGATTTAGATTCATATACTTCGTGCTCATGTACGGTATATATATCATAGGATATTCATTCCAGACAACGTGTACGAGAGCGGCTCAGACCGCCCTTACGAATGATCCTAAACAAAGACCTATGTTTTCATTATTTGACGCACTTTATAACTCGGCACTTTTCATCGGACTTCAGAATTTTGTAGCAGTATACTTGGTTCCCAAGCACGGTGGCTTTACATTAAGCTTTTTTAATGAATTTACAGTAATCGCTATCATTACATCAGCGGTATTCACAGTACTTGCAGTAATAGCCATATCATCTAAGGACGTGGAAGAAAACTGGGGAATCCCGGGAGACAAGCCTGTTAAATTCAAAGAGTACTGGCCTATATTAAAAGGAAACAGACCTCTTCAGATGCTAGTTGTTTCTGCTGCCACGGATAAACTGGCCATGACCACAAGACAAAATGCAGTGGTAGGTGTAATCATTTACGGAATATTAATGAGCAATTACGCTCTGTCAGGACAGTTGATGCTAATAACCACACCAGTTACCATTATAATTACATTCATGGGAATTGGATACGCTAGGAAAATGGGAATCAAAAAAGCTTACGTGCTGGCAACTTGGGTTTGCATCGCACTAAGCGCCATATTCTTCATATTCTTAAGAGCGATAGACATGACGACAATATCACTTGTAAACTTCAACGTAAATACGTTTTTATTCCTGGCACTGCTATCGCTTATAACAGGAGTATCGGCAGTTGGCGGAAACATCGTAATACCGATGATTGCAGACTGTTCTGACTATGAGACGTACAAATCGGGAAGATACATACCGGGCATGATAGGAACAATATTTAGCTTCGTAGATAAGCTTGTATCTTCTCTATCAGCAACTTTTGTAGGATTTACAGTAGCCTTGATAGGATTTAGAGATGCATTTCCGGAAGTTGATACACCTGCTTCACCAGGGCTTTTCTGGGTTGGCATGTTCCTGTTCATCGGGCTTCCTGTAATGGGATGGCTTGCATCCCTTGTAGCTATGAAGTTCTATGAGCTGGATGGAGAAAGAATGGTAGAAATCCAGCAATCGATCCACGATAAGAAAATGGAAGCTGGACTTAACAACTGATAAAGCTTGAAACATATATAGAGGGCGTATAAGCGCCCTTTATATACATAAATGAATTTGATTTTAAGGAGGAAGACCATGAAAAAGATACTTATTCCCATAGACGGATCCGAGTTTTCTGAAAGAGCCTTGGAAAAAGCAAAAGAAATCGCCACTTCATGCGGAAGCGACATCGTACTTTTAAACGTAAAGGACAGACAGGTGCCTTTCGATGTGGGAACGATTATGGAGTCGGGAACTACAATAAAACACCTGATCGACTCCAGCGCCTCGAAAGCAGAAGAAATAATTTCTGGTGCAAATGAAGCATTAAAAGGCTTTGGTGGGCAAATAGAAAACGTGATTTTAGAGGGCAAGCCTTCTGACGCTATAATTAGTTATTTGAAAAAAAACAAAGTAGACCTTGTTGTCATGGGTTCTCACGGAATAAGCGGTGGAGTGCAAAGCGTAATGCTGGGAAGCGTTGCAAGCAAAGTGCTGCACCATGTAGATGTACCTATTATGATAGTAAAATAATATGCTGATTTATTAAACTTGACAGGATGAATTTATTTCATCCTGTTAAGCGTTAAGAAAGGAAGAGTGTAGTGCATAAAGAGTTAATGATTTCGGGCTTTTCTGATGAGATATCAAACGATTTTGACGAACAGCTTAAAAG
Organism: Alkalibacter saccharofermentans DSM 14828; assembly: GCF_900128885.1. Classification (NCBI taxonomy): domain Bacteria; kingdom Bacillati; phylum Bacillota; class Clostridia; order Eubacteriales; family Eubacteriaceae; genus Alkalibacter; species Alkalibacter saccharofermentans. The sequence continues at coordinate 127,876 of NZ_FQTU01000006.1, read as the reverse complement.
CGTCGCACAAATAGGCATGGAGTATATCTCATTAAGGGGAGTGGACGGAAAAAATATCGGAGAGCATACCTTGGAGGGAATAAAAGAATCCATCCTTCCAAGACTTAAAAAAGCAGGTATTAAAGTTTCATCCATAGGATCTCCAATTGGTAAAGTGGAAGTGTCGGATGAAGAAGGATTTGAAAAGCAAAAAAAGGTCCTTGAGACTTTGTGCAAGGCATGTAAAGAGCTAGGCTGCAGCTACATCAGAGTATTTAGCTTCTATATTCCTGAAGGGGAAGATCCTAATAAGTACAGAGAAACAGTAATAAGAAAAATAAAAGAGTTTGCTAAAATTGCAGAAAAACACCAGGTTGTACTGCTTCACGAAAATGAAAAGGATATATTCGGAGATACGTCGGCAAGGTGCAAAGCTCTATTTGACGAAGTCAACTCTTCGGCATTTAGAGGTATATTTGATTTTGCGAACTTTGTCCAGTGCGGCGAAGATACAAAAAAATGTTACGATATGTTAAGAGAATATATAGACTACATTCACATCAAAGATGCAGTTTATACAGACAGCGAAAACGTGCTCTGTGGAACTGGGGATGGGAAAATCCCAGAGCTTTTGGCAGAGTTTATAAATAGCGGCTACAAGGGTTTTTTGACATTGGAGCCTCATCTGGTTTTGTTTGATTCTCTTAAAGACCTTGAAATAAAGGATGCTCAAGAGGTGATAAAAGCAAAAAGCGATATGACAAATTATGAAGGCTTCAAGCTTCAACACGATACCCTCATAGGGATACTAAATGATATTCTATGATGATCAGATAGAAACGCGATTGCGTCTAGACGCAAATAATATATTTGAGGAGATTTTAAAATGAAAAAAGTTAGAGTAGGTTTAATCGGAATAGGTGCTCAAGGTGGTGCGTATGCGGCGTTTTTGACAGGAAAGCCGGGATTTGGAGGCATAATTGCCGAGAAGCCTGAGCATATGGAGTTGGGAGCGTTATGCGACATAGACTCAGAAGTCGAAAAAAAGTGTGCAAAAGAATTCCCTGAAGTAGCATTTTATGGTGATTACAAGGAGATGATCGAAAGCGGCAAAATAGATGCAATTATTACGACTGTACCCCATTATCTGCACACGGAAATGGCTATTTATGCTCTAAGCAAGGGAATCCATGTTCTTGGAGAAAAGCCGGCTGGAGTATACACAAAGCAAGTAAAAGAGATGAATGATTATGCTGACACAAAGCCGGATCTTGTCTTTGGGATAATGTTTAATCAGAGGACAAATAAACTCTATCAAAAGATAAAAGAAATAGTAGACAGCAAAGAGCTTGGAGAGATAAGAAGAACCAACTGGATCATAAACAGCTGGTGGAGACCCCAGACTTATTATGATCAAAGCAGCTGGAGAGCCACTTGGGGCGGAGAAGGCGGAGGAGTCTTAGTAAATCAGGCACCTCATCAGCTTGACCTTTGGCAGTGGATCTGCGGTATGCCTAAAAAGGTTTATGCCAACGTAAAGTATGGAAGCCACAGAGATATTGGGGTAGAAAATGACGTTACTGCTGTTGTGGACTACGGAAACTGTGCTACAGGAACATTTGTAACATGCACCCATGACCCGATTGGAACCGACCGATTTGAAATAGATTTCGACAATGGAAAGATAGTGGTTGAAGACAGCAAGAAAGCCACGATTTATAGACTCACTAAAAGTGAAAAAGAAATGAATGAAACCATGAGCATGATGGATGTAGCTATGCTTGTGCAAGGAAGAGGAGAAGGCAAGCTCTTTGATGAAGAAGTGATAGAAAATACCGATGGCTGGGGAGTTCAACATGTAACTGTAATGGAAGACTTTGCAAAAGCGATTGTCCATGGAACGCCTCTTTTAGCACCGGGAAGCGAAGGAATCAAAGGAGTGGAGCTTGCAAATGCCATACTTCTATCAGGTTGGCTAGGCAAGGAAGTTGAAATCCCGGTAGATCAAGAGCTCTATTTAGACGAGCTTAACAAGAGGATCGAAGAAGAGGGCAAGTTTCCAACCAGAGGGTAGCGCTGCTCTTTAAGCGAGGAGAATAAATATGATTAGGACAGGGATTATCGGTATGGGAGATATAGCTCCAATACACATTGAAGCTCTTAACAAAACCAAAAATGTCAAAATAATCGCCGCATGCGATATAGATGAAAGCAAGAAGGCGGTATTTAAAGAAGCTGCATTTTACACCGACTACAAGGAAATGATGGAAAAGGAAGAGCTAGACTGCGTACATATCTGTCTTCCTCATCACTTGCATGTGCCTGTATCTGTTTACTGCGTAGAAAAAGGCCTTAACGTCTTCATGGAAAAGCCCCTGGGGCTTAATATCGATGATTGCAAAGATATACTTGAGGCTGCCAATAATAGCCAAGCAAAACTAGGGATATGCCTTCAAAATCGTGTGAACGAAACCACCGAAAAGCTAATGGAAATCGCACGTTCTAAAAACTACGGAGAGATAAAAGGAATCAAAGGACTGGTGGCATGGCACAGGCCAAAATCCTACTTTGATGAAAAGCCTTGGCGAGGCAAACTCGAAACTGCCGGAGGGGGAGTCATGATCAACCAAGGGATACATACCCTTGACATCATGCAGCTGATCGGCGGCGAGATTGAGTGGGTTAAGGGTAGCGTATCGAGTCTTTTAGACTATAGAGTTGAAGTTGAAGATACGGCAGTAGCTAATATAAAATTTAAAAACGGTGCGAGTGGGATGTTTTTTTCAACCAATGCAAACATAGAAAATTCAAGCATCGAAATCGAAGTTTTGTTTGAAAAGGCAAGATTTACCATAAAGGGAGATAGGCTTTATAGGACAGACAATGATAAGCTGGATTTGTTAGCTGAAAACACAAAGCTGCCGGGATCGAAATTCTACTACGGTGCCAGCCATAAAAAGCTGATAAATAAGTTTTACAAAGCAATCGAAGAAGATAGTGATGACTACATAAAAATAGAAGAAGGCATAGATGCCATGAAGCTTATAGAAGCTATTAAGCGATCTTCAAGTGAAAACAAAGAGATAAAATTGGAGGAACTTACATGAATAAAGGATTGATAGGCGTTCAAATGATGATGCTCAAGGAAAAAGTCGAGGAGATGGGCGTACGAAACGTAATGGAAAAACTAAGCAGCATGGGATATCATTGCGTCGAAGTAAGCCAGATACCCATGACGCCCGAAAACGTTGAGAATCTAAAAAAATCCTGCCAGGAATTTGACATAAAGATTGCAGCCTTATCTGCGTCTATAGAGCCGATGTTTCCTGGAATGCCTGGGGAGTATTTGTCTACGGATTTTGACAAGATAGTTTCTGATTGCAAGACCTTAGGCTGCAGCTTCTTAAGGATAGGGATGCTTCCTATGACGCTCATGGGAAGCCGTGAAAAGGCTCTGGAATTTGTAAAGATAGCCGATGGTTATGGCAAAAAGCTTGCGGAGCATGGAATCAAGCTTTATTACCACAACCACCACGTGGAGTTTGAAAGATACGAAGGGGAGACTCTCCTAGAAATAATAAAGAACAATACTGAATATCTAGGATTTGAACTTGACGTTCACTGGATCCAAAGAGGTGGAATGGATCCTGTAGAGGTCATAAAAAGCTTCGATGGAAGAGTGACCCTTCTACATTTAAAAGACTACAGGATAGGCAAGCTTGAAATCGACTTTTCAAAAGGGTTTGATATGAAGGAGTTTATGGCTAAATTTACAGGTGTGGTAGAATTTGCAGAAGTAGGAGAAGGAAATTTGGATATGCCAGGGATAATCCAGGCTGGACTTGAAAGCGGCAGCAAGTATTTCCTCATCGAACAAGATGACCAGTACGGAAAAGATCCCTTTGACTGCCTGAAGACGTCAAGAGACAACCTGATCAAGATGGGTTATGAAGACTGGTTCAAATTGGACTGACAATAACAAACAGCCCCGTTCTTTAAATTTCAAAGAACGGGGCTGTTGTTATTTAAGGGAGTCTTCATAATCTATAAGCCGGGTGCTACCGAGGACTTCAGATGAAAACTGAAAATTAGAAATACAGGGGACTCTATTATTGACATGGAGTTTTGAGGGAGTTAAAAGCTTTATTTCATTTTTAGTCTGATTTATAGGTATTTAGGATTCTTGCGATATTCAGTCGGTGTGACGCCATATTTTTTTTTAAAGACCTTAGTGAAATAATTGTAGTCATAAATTCCCACAGCAGAAGATATGATCTTAATTGGCATGTTTGTAAAATTCAATAAATTTATTGCGCTTTCTAATCGTCGGTTTCTTATAAATTCAGTTAAAGTTAAATCTAATTCTGATTTAAATAAACCTGAAAGATAATTGGGTGATACGCCGATTACATTAGCGATCACTTTAACAGAAAGACTTTGTTTTAGATTTGACAATATATATTCAAGTGTATTCTTAATTATTGGAGAATATTCTTCTGAACGATACTTTAATACAAGCGTACAAACGTTGTCTATTGTTTGAAAGAGTATTTTGTCAAGTTCTTCCTTTGAGTTAATATTAATAGAAGCTAGTCTATCGGCACTAGTTATGGAATCAAGGGCCACCGATGATACTCCTTGACTCTTTGCTGCAATTCGTATTAATGTACGAGCTATTGCGTGCCCTTGTTGAACTTGAAACAGGTGGTTATTGGAATTTGAGTCATTGACTGCAGCACGTTTTGAGATAATTCGGATGAGTTGCTTTGCCGCAGCTGAATTGCCCTGTGAAATATTTTCCATAAACTGGCCCTCAAAGTTATGAGTTAGCTGTACATATTCAGGATTCTTATTTTCACGCTCTATATCTACAGCTAAATTGTATTCTTCCAGATCAATGGAGATGTCAACCTGATAGGGGATTTCATCTTTAGGATATAAAGCTTTGAACAAGGCTTGAATAGTATGCACTACAGTAGACTTCTCGATTTTAGGTAAGGTTTTATAATGTTTTATCAAATCATCTATATGGCTTTTGGATAGTTTAGCTACATTCATTAAAGAAGCGAAATCATATCTTGACTTGTCTGCTGTTTTATATGGTCCTAAAAACAAGTACCACTCATCCAAAGAGACAAAGCAGTAGGATATATCAAAGCTGTCTTTGAAATGGTAGATGGTTTTATCTTTCGAAATGGAAATGAAGCTATCAAATCGATTTGGAGATTTGAAAAATGGACTGGGCACTATCAAAAGTTTCGAAATAGAGTCTAAAACACCAGCACCTTTTGATGGGAATATGTAAAAGTTCACCTCTAGTAATGCGGTAATAATATGTTTTGCAACCTCCAAGCTATTTTCCATGGGAACCTCCAATATTAGTGATTATGAAAATGAAAATAATATGATTTAGTGTCTAAAGGGTTAAATACTAAAAATTGAGTACAAAATTACTAATTATATGAGTTTTATTATATCATACGATTACGGGAGTAGATATAATAATAGATAGATTTTTAAGATTTTATGGAGGATGATAAAGACAATGAATAATAGTAAGCTTGATAAAGGAACTGCTCCACATTTGGAAATAAAAGATCTTTGCAAGCAATTTGGTATTACAACGGCATTGAATAAGGTCTCATTTTCTGTAGGAAAAGGAATTGTGTGTGGTTTAGTTGGAGAAAATGGAAGTGGAAAATCGACTCTAGCATCAATCGTAGCTGGTATGCAGAGCTCAACAAGTGGCGAAGTTTACTTAAAGGGGAAACGCTGGCAACCCAAGAGTGTTTTAGAAGCGCAGAGGCTGGGTGTGGCAATGATTGTCCAAGAAATGGGCACGATAGGCAATGTAACTGTTGCAGAAAATATTTTTCTTGGACAAGAAAACGTTTTCGCCAAAGGGCTCTTTATTGAGAGAAAAAAACTATTTACTGAGGCACAGAAGCTACTGGATTCATTGGGAATAGATAGTTTTGATGCAAGAACTTATGTAGGGAAATTGGATATGCAAGATAGAAAGCTGGTAGAAATAGCAAAAGCGATGTACTGGAAACCAGACATATTTATCGTTGATGAAACGACAACGGCTTTGTCTCACACCGGGAGAACACTTCTATATAGGCTTATTAGAGAATTATCACAAAATGGTGGCACGGTACTATTTATAAGTCATGATTTGGAAGAAATGATGGAACACTGCGATCAACTCATTGTTCTTCGAGATGGTGTATACGTTGGGGCATTAGAAAAAAAAGATTACGATGGAAATATAATAAAAAAAATGATGGTAGGCCGAGAGCTTTATGGTGACTATTATCATGCGGATTTGGATGGCTATTCTGACGAAGTAGTATTAAGAGCTGATTTCATAACAACTTTACATGACTTGCTTGGATTTAGCATAGAACTTCACAAAGGTGAAGTGTTAGGGATTGGTGGTTTGTCAAACTGTGGGATGCATACGCTTGGCAAAGCCTTGTTTGGAGCAGAAAAAATTCTTGATGGCAAAGTGTATACAGGGAATGGCACTGCCATTAAGTCGACCAAGGACGCTATAGAAAATAAGATAGGTTACATGTCTAAGAATCGTGATCAAGAGTCACTAGGTCTCAATGCGACAGTCAAGGAAAACATTGCAAGTGTAGGTTATAAGCTTAATCGAGTATTTGGACCGATTATATCATATCGTAAAGAGAGCGATTATGTGAATAAGCAAATAAAAGACTTATCAATCAAATGTGCATCACCAGACCATCTAACTAACACTCTTTCAGGAGGGAATAAACAAAAAATTGTATTTGGGAAGTGGATTGCTGCAGATTCTGAGATTCTCATCATGGATTGTCCCACCAGAGGAGTAGATATCGGTGTGAAGGCAGCGATGTATAAATTAATATATGAAATGAAAAAAGCAGGTAAATCGATTATTTTAATTAGTGAAGAATTGCAAGAACTCATTGGAATGAGCGATCGGGTCATTATCATAAGAAATGGTGAGATAGCATCGGAGACTTTAAGATCCGAAGGTTTAAATGAACATAAATTAATTGAATCCATGGTATGAGGAGGTATACATGTGAGAAGATCATTTTTATCAATTAAAGAAAGTCCTTTATTTGCAAGAGTTTTGCCGGTTTTAATTTTGATAGCAATAAGTGTAGTGTTTACTATCATGACAAATGGAAAATTTAGCGAGCCAAGAAATCTTATGTTAATTATAAATCAAGCCATGATCACAGCTACTATTGCTACTGGTGCGGTATTTATATTTGGAACAGGGAATGTAAATATTGCCATGGGTGCCTCGACATCCCTGGTAGCGACAATTGCAGTAATGGTGTATCTGAGTACCCAATCAATTCCTTTAATGATTTTATCAGGAATTGCCATGGGGGTTGTTATAATGATGCTTATGTCAATTCTTAGCACGATGCTAAGAGTTAGCGTGATGTTTGTATCTATAGTTATGATGGTGTTGCTAGATGCAATAAAACAAACAATACTAGGTGCGGGAACAATTTCAATACCTTATTCGATTACATCAATGATGACAAGAGTAAATTTTACTTATATAGCTTTTGGAATATTTTTCATATTATGCCTAGTGCTATTCCATTTAACGAGTATAGGAAGAGCGATTAAATTCATTGGGGCCAATAAGTATTGTGCTGAGCAAAGCGGTTTGTTTATGAATAAGTATTTATTCTTAGCATTCACGATTACTGGCATAGGAGTTGGATTGGCTTCAATGATGATTATATTGCGAACCGGTAGCATCAATGCAAGCACGGCATCGAGTTTAAACATGGATGTGGTATTGGCGATTGTGTTAGGAGGGATGTCTGTTTTTGGAGGAAGTAGGTCTTTTGTGTATGCGGGAGTATTGGGGGCAATTACTGTTACTTTACTGAATAATGGCCTGCTTATGTTAGGTGTTAGCCCTACAATATTGCAATTAGTCAGAGGGATTTTCTTTCTGACATTGATTTTTGCCGGTCAAAAAAGACCTGAAATGTTACCATCAGGAGAAATTTAAATTAAGGGGGAAAAAAAATGAAAAAAAGATTTACTGCATTATTTTTGGCTACAGTGTTACTTGTTTCGGTCTTTACGGGGTGTGCTAGCTCCAGTGATGAGATTGATGGGGATTCAAGTCAAACGTATACAATTGCTGTAGTTTGGCACGGTATAGACGAAACGACCCAAATGAGAGCAAATTATCTAGCGGATGAACTTGGACCAGCGTTGGGATTGGAATTTATTTTTTCTGAAGAAATTGTTGAACCGGACCAGCTGATGACCTTCATAGAGAACGCATATGCATCCGGAGCTGATGCTGTGCTAAGTACTTTTACGGATGCAATCGAACAATACGCTTCGAAGTGCGATGAATTAGGTTTATATTTAGCAATACAAACTTCTAGATACCCAGATGAAGTTGCTTCATTGCCTTATTTCATGGGAATTAGTGGGGTAGATATATCAAAAGTTGGAGATGCATACGCAGAACTTTTATCAAACAACATTGACCCTAATGAAAAACGTAATTTTATAGTTGTAACAGGTGGCGCAGCTATGGGAGTAACATCTCATATGGAAGCGACTTCGTCAATGCTTAAACAGCTGCAAGAGATTTACGGCTTGACTTATGAAATGGACATTGATGAATTAACAACTTTATCATCTACAACTGAGATTTCAACTGGTTCAGAAATAAAAATTACAGTTGTTCCAGGTTTCCCGAATATGGATGGATATGTGGCAGGGTTGTCAGGAATTCTTCAAACTGGTGAATATGACACGATGATGTCAGTCTACAACACGACTACTACATTTGCAACTGCCATTGATGAGGTTGAACGCGCTCTTAACAAAAATATAGTAGTATTGTCTAATGCAAATTTTGGAGAGGGCACAAAAACTGCTTTTGAGACATTGGATTCTACAGGCAACCCAACGCTAGAAGGAGCTGTTTTGTATTCTATGACTGCTCAAGATGCATTTGGAGTGATGATGCTGTACAACGGTTTGACAGGAAATTCAGATGTTATAAAACCTGAAGGCAAAGCTGCTAGGTTTGGTCCAGGAGCATTGGTTGCTAATAGTCCTGAGGAATATAATCAATTAGCTTTGCTTGACACTTCATCAGAGACATACAGCTATACATCGGAAGAGATTAAAAACTTAACAAAATCACATAATTCGGATTTGACTTATGAGGATATTAGAGAAGTAGTAGATGCATTTTCGTCAGAGGACCTACTGACAAGAAGGGGTTTATTAGAAAAATAATTATTCTTAGGAGAGATACACAATGGAAGCAAAAACAAAACTGAGCAATACATTAAAGAATGCTCTTAAAGTATTAGCATTTCCCATGATGACTTATTTAATCATGGAAGGACTGGTGTACATGTTGATGGGAAGGCATCTAATTACATCAACACTAGACATTAGAAATCTTGTAAGAGACACGGGTATTTCTGTAATGATTGCATTTGCTTTGTCATTGAATCTGGGTAGTGGCAGGTTTGACCTGTCGCTAGGTGCTCAAAGGCTAATTGCCACCATTATTGGTGGCAATATAGCCATAAGCCTAGGGTTTGGTGGCATTGGCATACTGGTAGTGGCTATGTTATTTGGCCTTTTCTCTGGTTTTCTAGTAGGCATTGTTTTTATTACATTTAGAGTGCCACCCGTCATTTTAGGTATCGGTATGGCTCTTATATACGAAAGCATTGCATTTGCAGGATCGTCGGGACAAGGGTTGCGTTTGTTTGGAGTTTCTGATGTTCAGATTCTCGTTGATCCTACTTTTACAATATTAGTATTAAGCATTGTCACAATATTGATATTTGCGTTATTTACGTATAGCAAATTTCGTTACGATATGCAAGCAGTAAAAGGCTCACAGAAAATTGCAATCGCTTCAGGGATTAATGTATTTAAACATGTTGTGATTTGCTATACAATAGGCGGTGGTCTTGTAGCAATTGCGGGCATATTTAGTGCTGCATTTACAGGGTCGTTAACTCCTGTATTAGGAATGAGCAGTAATGGAACTGTCATATCGATGGCTTTTCCAATGTTTGTGGGTCTTTATCTTGCTCGTAAGTCAAATGTAGCCATTGGAATAATTCTAGGGACTTTATCGTTGAAGTTTTTCTCTATCGGATTAACTGCGCTAAGATTATCTGGAGCACTTACCAGTGCGATAAATATGATAGCCTTCATTGGATTTTTGGTGTTTCTTGCCAATAAAGATCTTCCTAAGAGACGAAAAGCAGAATTAAAGCGAATTAAGCAAGTAAAAGAAAAGAAAAAGCAACTAATGAATGATTTAATAGTGGAGGGCTAGTTTATGGTGGTACTAAATAAAACGCCATTCAATTTAAATGAGAGGCAAATTGAATGGGTGAACGAAACAATAAACAATATGACACTAGAAGAAAAGATTGGGCAGTTATTTGTATTACTTAAGCCCAATCAAGGCATCGATGAAGAAAAGATATCAGAACAGCTTAATAAATACCATCAAGGTGGATTGCGTTGGCAAGGTGGCAATAAAGAAGAAGTCTATAAGCAGAACATGACATTTCAAAAACACTCACAGATACCTTTACTAATTGCAGGCAACTGTGATGATGGAGGGGTGGGGTGTTTGCCAACTGAGGGAACATTTGTTGCAACAGCGGCACAGGCTGCAGCTAATGAATCAAATGAAACTGCGTATCATATGGGATTGGTTTCCGGTCGGGAAGCTACTAGTATAGGATGCAACTGGCTATTCAATCCAGTCGTAGATATCTATATGAATTGGCGTAATACTATTGTCAATACTAGATGTTTTGGGGACAATGCAGAAACAGTGATAAAGAATGCAAAAGCTTATATTAAAGGCGTTAAAGATGCAAATCCAAACATGGCTTGCTGCGCAAAACATTTTCCAGGGGATGGTGTTGAGGAATTAGATCAACATCTTGTATTGGGAGTTAACGATTTAGATGTTGATCAGTGGGAAGAATCGTTTGGAAAAGCATACCAGTCGATGATTGATGATGGAATTGAATCAATTATGGTTGGGCATATTGCTTTTCCGGAAATGAGTAAAAAACTAAGACCCGATATAAAAGATAGTGAAATTATGCCAGCCACGTTAGCCCCTGAATTATTACAAGGTTTATTAAGAGATAAGATGAATTTTAATGGTTTAATTATTACAGACGCAACACATATGATAGGCTTTTCTGCAGCGAAAAGTCGCGAAGAGGCACTACCCTTAGCAATTGCTTCAGGCTGTGATATGATACTGTTTGCAAATGATATTGAAGAAGATATAGAGTTTATCAAGAACGGAATTCAAGAAGGAATTATATCACATGATAGATTAGAGGATGCTGTGATAAGAATTATTGGTTTAAAGGCGAAATTAAACTTGATGGATAAATCGGTAGTGTTTCCAAGTCCTGATTTAAAAGATAGATGGGTATCATGCCGTGAGCATGAAAATTTTAGAAGATTAGCAGCAGATAAATGCACTACATTGGTTAAAGATACAGCAAAGTTTATCCCAATAAATCCTAAAGACAAGAAAAATATTTACTTAGTTTATGTACAGTCAACACCCAACAGCAAAGCTTATGAGGGTGATCCTGTTAAAGATGTAGTTGAAGAAGAATTAGAATCTCAAGGATTTTTAGTTCATAAAGCTCCAAATTTTTATGATTTAGAAGTTGAAAATGGTCCCTCTCCTAAAAATATGGGAATAATGATGGACTCACGTTCCACTAGAAAAGAGTTTAAAGAATTATATGATTTGGCTCTTATAGTTATAAACGTTAAGGGCTATGCTCAAGAAAATAATGTGCGTCTACGATGGAGTTGCCATCATAGCGTTGAAATACCATGGTATGTATCTGAAATACCAACTATAGGTATTAGCTTGAATTATACGAATCATTTAATTGACATTCCGCAGGTGCGAACATTCATTAATGCCTATGGTAGTAATAGAGAAAATATTAGAGCAGCTATCGAAAAAATGTGTGGGTTATCAGATTTTAATGGTATTGCGAGTGAAACGGTATTTTGTGACAGATGGGAAACAAGGCTTTAAACGCTCGTCTATAAAATAGAGGTTTTAAACTTTTGAGCAGGTGAATTTGAAGTCAAATTATATTTGAAGGGAAAGATTATAGTAAAATAGCATATAAAATTATTTAAAACCATTGATAAATGAGCTCAAAAAATTAGAACTCTCTGGAGGGACTAGTGATGAGAAAAAACTCAATGAGAACTCACATGAAAAGACAGGAAATGCTAGGCAACGATTTTGAGATCTATCATTACCTAGACAAGACCATAAGAAGCGTAACGCTTCATCATCATGACTTCTATGAAATTTATTACTTGATTTCAGGTGAAGTAGAGTACTACATCGAAGGAAAGATACATCAGCTTAGTCCTGGAGATATTGTTCTGATAAACACAACAGAGCTTCATCAAGCTCGAATTAATGAAAAAGAAAGTGGATATGAGAGGCTGGTCTTGTGGATAAACAAAAATTATCTGCAAGAGCTGTCATCTCGAGAAACTGCATTAACGGACATATTTGAAGATGATAAAAGAAAAAGCGTTGTCAGTTTGGGGTTTCATGATGAAAAAGCAGTGACAGGTATTTTTCAAAAGCTAATAGACTTAGGCAAGTACAATAGGTTGGGATTAGATCTTCTTAAAAAAGCATATGTGACAGAGTTGATGATTAATATCATGAATATCGTTTTTGTAGAAGACCTTAAAAGCAGCACTGAGGCGCAAAAAAGCGCATTGATTGATGAAATGATCTCATTTATAAATGAAAATCTTACGGATGAGCTGACCATGGACATGCTTGCTGAAAAATTTTTTCTAAGCAAATATCACCTTTCAAGAGAGTTCAAAAAGTATACAAATGTTTCAGTATACCAATATATAAAAAAGAAGAGATTGATAAAGGCTAAAGAATATATTTTAAACAGCGAGCCAGTATCAGAAATATACTTAAAGTGTGGATTTGGAGATTATTCAAATTTCTTAAAGGCATTTAAGAATGAATATGGGATGACACCAAAACAGTTTAAAGATAATATGTACAATAATAAAAATGATAGCCCCTAAAAGCATATCTTGGAATGTTTTTAGGGGCTGTTGTTATTTAAGGGAGTCTTCATACTCTTTAATTAGCATTTCTTGATAATCCCCTTTGTACTTTCCGGAAACAAAGGCTTCCAGGGCTTCTTCCTTAAACCTTATCCAGGATTCGGATTCCTTCCCCGGGATTATGGGATAGAAGAAAACGCCGTTGTCTTTTGCTGCCTGTAGATCCCCTGGTGCATCACCAATCATCAAGACTTTTTCTGTGGGGTATTTTCCAGACTCTTTTAATGCGCTGATGCAATAGGACTTGCTACCAGCTTCCTGACCGCAGAGGACTTCTACGAACCGGTTTAAATCGTGCTTTGACCATTCGTGAGCAACCGCATTGGTATTAGCGGAAGACACGATTGCTATGTCAGCATATTCATGTGCAGAGGCTAGCCCTTCCTTAACATTTTCAAAAGGTCTGTCAACATCCCCTAGTGAGTCTATAAGCTCGTTTACCCTGTTGCTCCATTTAAGAGCCTTTTTAAGCTGAGGGTCTTCAGTCTTATGGATTTCTTCTTTTAATGCCGGGTTGGAAAGGGACTTTGCCCCTTCCACCCAACTTTTTATTGAAGAAAAATCTTCAACTTCATAGCCTTTAGCCTGCAAGGCTTCAAAGGACATCACGAGGCCCTTGAACCGGTTGATTCCCCTTGTTTGGGAATATAGGTTTATATGGTTCCACAGATCCAAGAATTCTATTCTTATTTCCTCAATCTTAGGCCAGACATCTATCACGGCAGGACCAAAGCATGCTTGATGCTTTATGTCCATGGTATCTATCGCACATCCGTCAGAATCTACGCATACCAAGAAGTCTTTGCTTTTAATAAAATCAGATATCGCGGTTTTCATGCCCGCACCTCCTTACACTCCCGAGTAGGCTGAAAATCCTCCGTCTACCGGCAGGACGACGCCGTTGACAAAGCCGGATGCCTCTTCAGATGCCAAGAACAATAGTGCTCCTAAAAGTTCTTCCGGCTCTCCGAAACGATCCATTGGAGTAGCGCCAAGGATTTTGTCTGTCCTTGGAGTAGGGGTGCCGTCTTCGTTGTAAAGAAGCGCCTGGTTTTGAGCTGTAACGAAAAACCCTGGAGCTATGGCATTAACCCTTATGCCTACCTTGGACATATGAACTGCGAGCCACTGTGTGAAGTTGGATATGGCTGCCTTTGCTCCCGAATATGCGGGTATCTTTGTCAGTGGAGTAAAGGCGTTCATAGATGAAACGTTGATTATGGAGCAGCCTTTTCTTCCAATCATGTCTTTTGCAAATTCCTGGCATGGAAGCAGAGTTCCCAAGAAGTTAAGATCAAACACAAATCTAATGCCGGCTTCGTCAAGGTCGAAGAAGGTGATAAGGTCTTTGTTTTCTTCAGCAAGATCTTCTTCATAGAGATACTCTTTCGTGGTCGTTCCTTTTGGGTGGTTTCCACCTGCTCCGTTTAGAAGAAGGTCGCACTTTCCAAGCTTTGAAAGGACTTCTTCGTGAGCTGCCTTAAGGCTTTCTTTCTTAAGGACATCTGCCTGTACGCCTATTGCTGTTCCCCCGTCGGCGTTTAACTCGTCAGCTTTCTTTTGCGCAAGCTCGAGATCTCTGTCAAGGACGGCTACTTTGGCGCCAGAAGCGCTAAGTGCTGATGCCCACTGCCCCCCAAGCACTCCGCCGCCGCCTGTTACGACGCATACTTTGTCTTTTAGATTAACGTTTATAGGTAACTTCATATTATTTGCACTCCTTATATGTTTTTTCTAAAGTTTCCCAAATCCCGGCGATGTAAGTAGCGCCGAGGGCTCTGTCGTATAGCCCGTATCCAGGTCTTCCTGTTTCTCCCCAGATCATCCTTCCGTGGTCAGGTCTGATGTAGCCGTCAAATCCGTTTACGTAAAGCTGTCTTATTATCTCTACGATGTCAAGGGAACCGTATCTTGATGGGTGAGCGCTCTCTTCAAAGCTTACTCCATCGTCAAGAAGCTTAACGTTTCTTACGTGCATAAAGTGTATCCTTTTCATTGCTGCGTATTTTCCAATCATCTCAGGGATGTTGTTGAAAGATCCGCTGCCTAAGGAACCTGTACAGAATGTAAGTCCGTTATACTCGCTGTCGTAAAGCTTTAAGAATCTGTCTAGGTTCTTCTCGTTTGTTATGATTCTGGGAAGTCCAAAAATCGGGTATGGTGGATCGTCAGGGTGGATTGCCATCTTGACTCCGGATTCTTCGGCAACCGGTATGATCTCCTTTAGGAAATACTCAAGATTGTTCCAAAGATCTTCCTCGTCGATTTTGTCATACTGGGCAAAAATTTCAGCAAGGCTTTCTTTTGTGTAGCTTGAATCCCATCCCGGAAGAGAGAGCTCTCCTGTCAAGGGATCCATCTTTTCTACGTGCTCTTTGTAGTAAACAAGGGCTGTAGAACCGTCTTCTAGAACCTTGTTAAGCTCTGTCCTTGTCCAGTCGAATACAGGCATGAAGTTGTAGCAAATTACCTTAACCCCTGATTTGCCAAGGTTTCTGATGTTTTCCTTGTAGTTTTCAATGTATTTATCTCTTGTCGGAAGACCCAGCTTTATATCCTCGTGAACAGGAACGCTTTCTATAACGTCAAAGTTAAGTCCGTTTTCTGCTACAGTTTTTTGAAGCTTTTTAATGTTGTCCACCGGCCAGATTTCACCTACCGGAACGTCGTAGATTGCTGTAACGATTGAATCCATCGTTGGGATCTGTCTGATATACTCGATTTTTACCGGGTCATCGTACCCGTACCATCTGAATGAAAGTTTCATTTTTACTCAACTCCTAAATAATTTTTAATATTTTTATAGCAAATTCCTTCTACTATCTGTCCCAAGATCTTATCATTGTCTTCAAATTCCCCTTCTTCAACGAGAGTGCCGATGAAGTCGCAGAGGATCCTTCTAAAATAGTCGTGTCTTACATAGGACAAAAAGCTTCGTGAATCAGTAAGCATTCCGATAAAGTCTGCAAGCATGCCCTGGTTTCCAAGGGAGGCAAAGTGCTTGTAGAATCCGTCCTTGTGGTCATTGAACCACCATGGTGCACCAAACTGGATTTTTCCCGGGGTGCCTTCTTCAGAAAAACAGTGGGGCAGAGTGCTTAAAACCAGGTTGTCCTTGTCGTTTAAAGTGTATAATACGATCTTTGGCATCGCACCAAATCTGTTAAAGCTCTTTAGCATGTCTGAGAGTGGAAGAGCCACCGGAAAATCGTTCATGACGTCAAAACCGCTGTCAGGACCAGTTTTTTCTAGCATTTTTTCATTGTTGTTTCTTAGAGCCCCAATGTGTATCTGCATGACCCAGTTTTTTTGGCTGTATGCATTTGACAAGAAGATTAGAGTCTGGTTTTTGAACTTCTCCCCTTCCTCTGCAGATATCGTTTCTCCCGAGACAGCTTTTTTAAATATACCATCCACTTCAGCGTCTGTTTGTGTAGTAGATGCCAGGCTTTCCAAAGAGTGATCGGAAAGAAGGCAGCCAGCTTCTGCAAAGTAATCCACCCTGTTTTTAAGAGCGTCTTTTAAAGAAGCGAATGAATCAATTTTCATCCCAGCAGCTTTCTCAAGGCCTGATATATAGTCCTTATATCCTGAGTCCGCTAGTTTAAAAACCTTGTCCGGTCTGAAAGTGGGAAGGACTTTGAAGGACAGGCCTTTTTTAGCAAGCTTTTTATGATACTCCAAACCATCTATGGGATCGTCGGTAGTACATATAAGCTTGACGTTTGATGCTTCTATCATTTTAACCGGTGAGAGGGACTCGCTTTTTATTACCTTGTTGCAGTAATTGTATATTTCGGTGCTGTTGTCCTCATTTAATATGTCTTCAATTCCAAAGTAGGCTTCAAGCTCCATGTTGGCCCAGTGATATAGGGGACTTCCTATTAGCCTGCCGCATACTTTGGCCCAAGCGTTGAATTTATCCAGTGGGTCAGAGTCGCCGGTAACAAGGTCTTCAGAAACTCCGGCAAAGCGCATGGCTCTCCACTTGTAATGGTCATGATCCAGCCAGATGGAGGATATATTTTCGAAGGGTGAATCTTCGTATATCTCCTTGGCCGAAAGGTGGCAATGGTAATCGTATACAGGCGCGTTTTTGGCATATTTGTCATATAGCCTGACGGCTGTATCGTTTTTTAACATAAAATTTTCTATCAAATTTTTTCCTCCTTTTGAGAATTAGGTGGCTGCAATGTTTCTTGGTTTCATGTTATCAAAGTCGCTGCCGGCATGATATGTTATTGTTGCTTTAAAACTTGCAAAAAGTGCTATCTTAATTTCGGGCACCAAAATAAAATCTTTTATGATTGACTTCTTGAAAGCAAGGTTTTATAATGGATACAGAGAAATAAGAAACGGTGTTTTGCAATGTGAAACGATAATGGAGGTCGAATTTATGAACGAAGTGCTAAAAAAAATACAACAAATCGGGATAGTGCCCGTAGTCAAGCTTGACAGAGTGGAAGATGCCCTACCTTTGGCAAAGGCATTAATCGAAGGTGGACTGCCATGTGCAGAAGTTACTTTCCGTACAGCAGCAGCCAAGGATTCCATAAAAGCAATGTCAGATGCTTATCCCCAGATGCTTATAGGCGCGGGGACAGTGCTTACAAAAGAGCAGGTTGACGATGCCATCGAAGCAGGAGCTACATTTATTGTAAGCCCGGGATTAAACCCTGAGATAGTCAAGTACTGCATAGAAAAGAACATCCTCGTAGTACCGGGATGCGCAAACCCAAGCAACGTAGAGCAGGCTCTTTCATTGGGACTAGATGTAGTCAAGTTTTTCCCGGCTGAAGCGGCTGGCGGCTTGGCGATGATAAAGGCTATGGCGGCGGCTTATGTTAACGTTAAGTTTATGCCAACTGGCGGAGTGAACGAGAAGAACCTTAAGAGCTACCTGGATTTCCCTAAAATCGTTGCTTGTGGCGGAAGCTGGATGGTAAGCGCCGATTTAATAAATGCAGGTAAATTCGACGAGATCAAGACTATAACAAGAAAAGCTGTAAATGAGATGCTTGGTTTTGAGCTTGGGCACATAGGAATAAACGGTAGCGACGAAGCTGAAGCGGAAAGAATAGCATCTAAATTTGAGCTTTTATTCGGATTTGAAAAGAAAGCTGGAAACAGCTCTGTTTTTGCGGCAGATTATATTGAAGTGATGAAAAAGCCTTACCTTGGAGAAAAAGGACATATTGCGATAAAGACAAACTACATTGATAGAGCGGTAGCATACCTGGAGTCAAACGGTTTTGAATTTGACATGGATACAGCAAAACTAGACGGAAAAGGCAATCTTGTTGCAGTATATATGAAGGACGATTTTGGAGGCTTTGCCCTTCACTTGGTACAAAAGAAATAAAAAAATATTAAAATTATATATAGGAGGAATTTTTAATGAAAAAAGCAGTTACTTTTGGCGAAATTATGCTGAGACTTGCTCCGGAAGGATACTATAGATTTATCCAGGCTGAAACATTTGGAGCTACATACGGTGGAGGAGAAGCAAATGTTGCAGTATCTCTTGCAAACTACGGAATAGATGCAAGCTTTGTAACAAAGCTACCTAAGCACGAAATAGGACAGGCGGCAGTGAACTCGCTAAGAAGATATGGTGTAGATACAAAATCGATAACAAGAGGTGGAGACCGTGTCGGCATCTACTTCCTTGAAAAAGGCGCAAGCCAAAGACCTTCAAAAGTAGTTTATGACAGAGCGGGCTCTTCAATTGCCACTGCGACAAAAGAAGACTTTAACTGGGACGAAATCTTTGAAGGCGTAGAATGGTTCCACTTTACAGGCATCACACCTGCGTTGGGAGACAACGTAGCAGAAATCTGCATGGAGGCATGCAAGGCTGCAAAAGAAAGAAACATTACCATAAGCTGTGACCTTAACTACAGAAACAAGCTGTGGTCTAAGCAAAAGGCGGGGGAAGTAATGGGAGAGCTTTGCAAATACGTGGACGTGTGCATAGCAAATGAAGAAGATGCAAGCGATGTATTTGGAATCAAAGCTGCAAACACAGATATCACTGCGGGAAAAGTAGATCACGAAGGATACAAGGATGTTGCCAAGCAGCTATCTGACAGGTTTGGATTCAGCAAGGTAGCCATCACGTTGAGAGGATCAATATCAGCAAGCGACAACAACTGGGCTGCAATGATGTATGACGGAAAAGAATACTACTTCAGCAAAGGCTATAAAATGCATATCGTAGACAGAGTAGGCGGAGGGGATAGCTTTGGTGCAGGGCTTATCTATTCTACGATGATGGGCTATGAGCCACAAGACATCATAGAGTATGCAACAGCGGCCAGCTGCTTAAAGCACACTATAGAAGGTGACTTCAACCAGGTTGGTGTTGATGAAGTCAAGAAACTTGCCGGTGGAGATGCGTCGGGAAGAGTTCAAAGGTAATAGACATTTAAGCCGTTTGAGTAAAATCAGACGGTTTTTTTATTGAAAAGAGACATATAATTGCGTTTTGTATTGTGGAATCAAGCTCCAAAGTGTATACTTCTATATGATAAATATTTTGCATCGGAAAGAAAATGCTGGACTGGAGGAAAATCATGAGCGAAAAAAACCCCGTTCAATCGGCGGGAAGGATATTTTCAGTACTGGAGCTTTTAGCCCAGGCAGGGCCAATGGGGGTTACAGAGCTTTCAAAGAGCCTGGAGCTTAATAAAAGCACGGTTCACAGGCTTTTAGCATCTTTAATAGCCATGGATTACGTTAAAAAGGAAATAGATTCGGATAAATACAGACTGACATTCAAGATACTTGGTTTGGGAGAGGCTCTTTTAGACAAAGTGGATATAGTATCGGTTGCGAAACCGTACCTGCAGGATCTTGTTCAAGCCAGTGGTGAAACTGTTCATCTTGTTCAACGGGAAGGAACGGATATGGTATATATAGACAAGGTTGAATCACAGGTGAGCTCTGTTAGGATGGTATCGAGGATAGGTGTTGGAAAGCCTCTATATTGCACGGCCGTAGGAAAGGCCATGCTCGCCGAGCTCGATGACTTGGAAGTAAAAAAAATATGGGATGACAGCAAGATCGAAAAACTCACACCAAAGACGATAGTTGATTTTGAGGAGTTCGTAAAAGAGCTAAACGACATAAGACAAAAAGGCTACGCTCTTGACAATGAAGAAAATGAGATTGGGGTTAGGTGCATAGCGGCCTGCATAAAGAACTACAAGGGAAAAGCTGAAAATGCATTTAGCATATCCGCGCCTATAATCAGGATGAGCGATGAGAGGATTGAGGAACTGGCAGCTGAAGTAATAAAAATGAAAGAAGAGCTCTCAAAAGCCTTTGGGTACAAGGGAAATTAGAGTAAGATATTATAATATATGAGCAGCGACCACAATAGGTCTGCTGCTCTTATATGTTTAATATATGATTTTGAAGATACATATGGGGTCAAACATAGCAACAATTGCAATATTTTAAGCAATTAAGACATATTTATTCCAACATGTTCGTGGTAGAATTGAACAAGAGTAATTCAATTTGCATATTATCAGGAGGATTTGATGGATAAAAGTGAAAAGTATGCTCCTTTGATGTCGGTGGTATTTTTAGGAGCTTTTTTGGCTGCCTTGGGATCTACCACAATTAGCATCGCAATACCTGTATTGACACAGGAGTTTGATGCAAGTCTTGACTTGGTCAAATGGACCATGTCCGGGTTCATGCTTGCCATGGGTACTGTAGCGCCCCTAACAGGATACTTAGGGGAAAAGCTCAGCTACAGAAGGCTGTATATATTGACACTCATATGCTTGCTTGTCGTTTCTGTGCTTATAGTATTCTCTTGGGATATATACTCTTTGATAATATTTAGGGTCCTTCAAGGTATATTCAGCGGCATACTGGCCCCGGCTTCAGTTGCATTGATATATCAAATGCTTGAACCAAAACGTCAGGCAAATGCACTTAGTACTTGGACACTTGCTGCTATGCTTGCTCCGGCTATTGGCCCAACCTTAGGCGGTTGGCTGATTTCTTACTTTAGCTGGCAGTCTATATTTGTAATAAATATACCCACAGGAGCCATTGCGCTGGTTCTGGCATTTAAGCATCTTCCTCATGAGCAGGTTTCCAGGGACAAATCATTTGATTTGGCCGGGTTTATAACAAGCATTGCAGGGACGCTTCCTTTACTTATTGCATTTAGCTCGATTTCTCAGTGGGGAATCATCTCCGCCAAATTTATGAGTTTTATTCTCATAGGAATTCTGTTTCTGGCAGTGTTTTTTTACAGGGAATCCAAGATTGAGGCTCCGATGCTTGACGTGAATCTGTTTAAAAATAAAGTATTTACTATAAGCATAATAATAAGCTGCGTAATTAGTATATCAATATATGCGGGTGCTATACTGATTCCTGTGTTTTTGCAGACTGTACAGGAATTGTCCCCCGTTGATGCCGGTATGATACTCTTTCCATCTTCTCTGATCATGGCTTTATCTATGCCGTTTGTGGGAAAGGCCTACGATAGGGTGGATCCTTACAAGCTAATAGTGGCTGGAGCTCTTGTAATAGCGTTGGGAACCTGGCAGATGGGAAGACTAAGCCTTGAGACTAGCAAGATGTACGTAACGTTTTGGATGACGGTTAGAAACCTAGGAATATCCCTGTCGGCCATGCCTGCCATGAACTTGGGGATGCAGGTAGTGCCCGCTATGTTGTCGGGACATGCATCGGCTATAAACAACTGGACGAGACAGGCGGTAGGGGCTTTTGCCTTAGGTATATTTGGGTCTATGCTAACATCAAGGACTTTGGCAAACATGGAATCTGTTATTGTAGAAGGAGGGGAAGCTGTTGTTGCATACTCTCAAGCTACGGTTTTGAGCATAAACGAGATAAACATAATAGCGACTTTACTGATGGTTCTTGGACTGCCTTTAGCATTTATGATGAAAAAAGGACTGTCGAGCAATAAAGAGACGAGATCGGAAGAAGGCAAGGAAGCAAGAAACATTATATAAATAGACTATAAAAGCGGCATCCATGGGGATTGCCGCTTTTATAGTTTTTAGTAATTTAGATTAAACACCCTTTGAGCATTTTTAAAACAGATCTTCTCATAAGCATCCTTGGATATTTTACTCTTTTCCAGAGCTTCATCCAAAAAGCTTCCTAAGGGGAAGTGCATATCCGTATTTACCATATCTGTGCCGAACATCAGCTGATCCTGAAACCTTTCAAGGAAAGCATAGCCAAACTCAGGATCTCGAATTATTGCGTTTCCGCCGCTGTTGGCAGATAGATCTCCATAGAGGTTTGGGTATTTTTCCAAAAGCTCCGGAAGCCTGCCGCCAGGCTTTACTTGTCCGGTAGGATACTCGTTTCGAGTCTCATAGTCCATAGGCATGTCTCCCCCTATTTCATACCAAAAGGGCTGAGAATGCCCGACTATAGTTAGCTTAGGAAACTTTATCAATGCCTTTTCCAAGAGAGGAAGACCAGGTTTGTCAACTATTCCGTAATTAAAGCCGGGCTTTGGGCTCATGTGAAAGAGAAAAGGAAGCTCAAGTTCTTGGCAAGCAGACAAGACAGCTTCGACTTTAGGGTCGTCTATCCTATAGTTAGCGGTAAACTCTCCTACGCCTTTGGCATTTAAAGCCTTATAATGGGTAAGCCTCTCTACGAGATCCTTTTGATTTGTTACATCTATGTTGCACAGCCAGGAAAAGGTTTCAGGGTATTTGTGGGCTAGAGCGCAAGCGTCGATGTTTTGGCTGAAATGACCGGAATTTTCTCCGCCGGAAAGAATCAATCCATGATCTATATCGTTGTCTTCCATGTACTGTTTCATGGTTTTTCCATCTGCAAAGTAGTAAGGTTCAAAAAATCCATCCAGTCCGTCATAAGCCACATGAAGATGTATGTCTATCTTTTTATTCATTAAATCACTCCTAAGGATAATATTATGGTCACGAAATCAAGTTAGGCAATGTCATGACGATTGCAGGGAAAAATGTTATTACAATAAGGGTTACTCCCATTATTATAAAAAATGGTATAAGAGTTACGTACATTCGTTCCAGCTTCACTCCGGATATCAAATGACCTACCATAAGAGCTCCTCCTACAGGTGGAGTCATCATTCCGATAGCCAGGTTGAAGATCATTATGATTCCAAAATGGACGGGATCGACCCCTATGCTCATGGCGATAGGCAAGAATATCGGCGTCGTTATGATAAGAATTGAACCCATGTCCATGATCATTCCTAAAAGTATTAAAATCAGGTTGATTATAAGCATTATTACTACAGGGTTTTCGGTAAAGTTATATATAAGCCCTGAAAGCATTTGTGGGACCCTTAAAAAAGCTATGATGAAGCCGAAGCTTGCAGAAACCCCCATGACGATAAGCAATCTGGAGACAGTGATTACGCACCTGCCTAAAAGATCCCAAAAACGCTTGGGTGTCATGTCCCTATAGATAAATGTAGTTACGAACAGCGCCCATAAGATAGCTATTGCAGCTGATTCAGTAGCGGTGAAGACCCCTGTAGTGGCACCAACGATGATGATTACCAAGGTCATAAGTCCCCAAAAAGAAGAGAAAAAGGTTTTTACCAATTTAATAAAGTTAAATGGTTCGCCTTTAGGATAGCCTCTTTTGATCGCACAGTAAAAAGAATAAATCATAAGGACAAGTGCCAACAGCAGCCCGGGAACTATGCCTGCAAGAAAAAGCTTGCTGACCGATGCCACGCCTCCTGCAGCCATTGCGTAGATTATCATATTGTGGCTTGGAGGGATCATAAGTCCTTGCTGAGCACTGGTTATGGTAATGTTGGTGGCGAATTCTTCGTCATACCCCTGTTTTTTCATCATAGGTATGAGCACAGTTCCCAAAGAAGATATGTCGGCCAGTGGAGAACCGGAAATTCCGCCAAAAAAAGTACTGGCAGCTATATTTACCATGGCCATGCCTCCCCGGACCCATCCAATCAAAGCTTCAACAAATTCTATGATCTTTTCCGATAGGCTGCCGTCAGACAAGACCTCTCCGGCGATGATGAATAGAGGTATCGCAAGCATGCCGTAAGAGCGTATCGTAGCAAGGCCCCTTGTTATCACTATTGATAGGGGTAATTCCAAGTACAGCATGGTGCACACGCTGGCAATCAGTATCGAAAATAAGATTTCCATGCGCATGAAGAGCAAAAATAAAAAAATGCCTAAGAGCATCAATATGCCAATAGTTTGAGTATCCATCAATTTGCCTCCTTGTGCTTCAAACGATTTTTAAATTTTTTATAATACTTTTCAAACTTTACGACCAAGAACAATCCGTAGCCTGCAGGCATAGCTGCATATGCAAAGGCTTCTGAAATCTTCAGACCCATATAATTAATGTCCGTAGTATTTGCAGTAGCTACAACAGCGTAGTAAAGAAGTGCTGCAGACACTGCTGTAATTAAGATGTCGTATATTACTTCCTGAACGGATAAGAACTTTGTAGATACGTACTTGTCAATGATCGTAATCTTGATATGAAGGTCGTTTCTAAGAGCATCAGCGCCGCTTAGCATTCCAAGCCAAACAAGTGCCAGCAAAACCAGCTCTTCCCCCCAGATAGGAGTCTTGTTGAGTAAGTAGCGACCGAACACGACCACCCACATAACTATGAAGATAGTGAGCAATAAGAGACGGCATACGACGTTTATGATTTTGAAGAGACGATCGATTCCCTTTTCGATGGACATACTAAAACCTCCTGTTGAATTTACAAAAATTTTGCCTTGCACTTTTAGGTGCAAGGCAATGTCATTATCTAAGTGCGCGGATTTCTTCGATTAAATCCAAGTAGTCTGCTGCAAATTTTTCATACATTGGCTGAACCATTTCAAAAATTTCTTCTTTTTCTTCTTCGGTAAGCTCAATGATTTTGACGCCTTCTTCTATAAGTCTTGCTTTAATGTTTTCTTCGTCAGTCTGGTTTTGCTCTCTGTTGTAATCACTGGCCACTTGGGCGGCTTCCATAAAGATTTCTTTTTCAGTATCGCTTAAGTCGTTCCAAAGCTTTTCACTTACTGCTAAAAACCCGCCTGCAAATATATGTCCGTCTTCAAGTATGTATGGCGCGACTTCGTTTAAAAGGCTTGCCTGATATCCGGAATAAGGATTTTCTGCTCCGTCTACTACGCCTGTAGATAATGCTCCGTAAACCTCAGGCCATGCGATAGGAGTAGCTGATCCACCGAAAGTTTCAACGAGGTTTACATAAATGTCTGATGGTTGAACTCTTATTTTTCTACCTGCAAGATCGTGGTAAGAGTCCATGTCGCTTGTAGTAAAGAAGTGACGGGCACCTTCTTCTATGTAGCTTAATGCTACCAGTCCCCAACCTTGAGAATTGATGTCATCTAAAACTTCCTGTCCAAGGTCTGAATCAGCAAAGTTCCAGAAGTGATCCCTGTCGGCTATCATGTATGGAAGTCCAAAAACGCTTCCTTTTTTGTATCCGTAGTAATCCATAAGTTCAAGCTGCCCTCTGGCAGAATCGACTATGCCGTCTGAGAACATGTCTCTGATATGGGTTCCGCCTGTTTCGATTTCACCGCTTAGGTACTTTACGTGGGTGATCTTTCCGCCGCTTAGCTCTTCAATGGTTTCGGCAAATTTAATCTGAGTACGACCCATGATGTGATTTTCGCCCATTCTGTCTACAATTGAGATTTGTCTGTTTTCTACTTCTTCTAGGTTGTAGCTTCCCTCGTAAGAACCCTGGTCTCCATTATCCTGAGTGTCGTTAGATGAACCACCGCATCCTGTAAATGTTCCGGTTAGCATTAAGCCGATAAGGCCAATTGCCAATAGTTTTTTGTTGATTTTCATGTTCTTCTTCTCCCCTTTATATGTGTAATCGAGTTCATGGTTATGATTATAGTACGGAGCAAGAGCAGAATCATTGCAAAAAAAGCTTAGAACCTTGCATATATTGACTTTTTGATAAGAAAAATATATTCTGTTATACGGAACGTTATTTTGCTGTAAGGAACTAAGCGGATAAAAACCAGCTTAGAAGAGATTTGTTATTGAAAGGTTGGATAAAGCAGATGAATAATCCACAAGAATTTCCATTATACAATAAACCAATTCCAAAAATATACGTTGAGGAAGGTTTGAATTTGCTGTATTTTTCTGATGAAAAGCCAGGCAGCTTCTTTCTCCACAGTCACGATTTTATAGAGGTGATGTTCGTGCTTGAGGGCAAGATATCCATATCTGCAGAAGGTGCAAGGTATCCGGTGGACAAAGGAAGCATAGTCATCGTGCCCAAAGGTCTTTTACACTGCACGATCGTAGAGGAGCAGAGCTTAAAGTATGAGCGATTCGTGCTGCATATAGACCCAAAATATATAGAGAGCATAATCGGAAATTACAAGATAGAGTCAAATCGTTTTGATTTTTTAAATGAACCCTGTGTTCGTGAATGCAGTCAAGAGAGCAGATGGAGGCTTAGGGGTTTATTGGATAGGATCTTCTATGCCGGCGAGCGAAAGGAAGAAGTGGGGCGAGCCCTTCTTCAGTGCCATACAATGGAGCTTATGATAACTTTTTTAGATATCATGAACAGGGACAAAAGATCTAGAATTGCAATGAAAAATCCTGAGGTAGGGCAGATAATAGAGTATATAAATAAAAATTTTACAGACCCGGCACTAGATATGAGCATCATAACGTCCCAGGTATATCTGAGCCCGGGATATATAGCAAGACTTTTTAAGGAGTATACAGGAACTACAATCTATAATTTTCTTATGCAAAAGAGGCTTGATCATGCCAAAGAGCTTATAAAAGAAGGGTGGATGGTAACTCATGCCTGCATGGAGTGCGGATTTACCGATTATACCTCGTTTTTAAAGGCCTTTAAAAAGGCTTACAGGATAACGCCTAAGGAATACCAAAAAAAACACCGACCCCAAAACGCCACTGAACACTAGGTTTCAGTGGCGTTTTTAGTCTTTGCATATTGTGATGGGGTAATTTGAGTCATCTTTTTAAAGACCCTGGTGAAGTAGTTTAGATCGTTAAAGCCTACTATAAAAGCGACGTCTGTAATTGACATGTCATTTTGTTCAAGTAGAAGCTTGGCTTCTTTAATCCTCTGCAGGTTTATGTATTCAGTTACGGTGTGTCCTGTTTCTGCCTTGAACTTTCTCGATAGGTGAGAAGGGTTTGCCGGTATGGTATCGGCAATTTCGGTTAAATTAAGGCTGCTTTCAAGGTTTAGGTTTATATAGTCTATAGCTTGTCTTACAATAGGACTGTAGCCGGAAGTAGAATGGCTTTGTACCAGTTCGCAGTATTCGATGGGTATGATCTCGGAGAGCTGCTTTAAAAAAGGCAGATTTGGGGCCTTTTCAATCATGATCGCAAACTTTTCCGACAGGTTGTGAATGTATATTGGATTGACTCCCCCTTTTCTGGCAGCCGTACGGCAAAGGGTGTTTAAAACAAATAGCAGGTTCTTAAATGAGCGAGTAGGGTCGTTTGGAATCCTGTCCGGAATCGAGAAAAAAATTGCTGATTTTTTATTTAAATCTTTAACTTTATCCAAATCTCCCATGGTGATTGAGTCAAGGAATCGCTTTTCGTGTTCATACCGAGCCTCTACTATTGCATTATTCTCCTCCACTTTATCCTTCAGTGCTTCTACGGTTTTAAATGGCGTTGAAACATCAGCTATTGCCACCTTGGGAGGCGAGGCTTCTTTAGCGGTCATATTGGAAACAGCATAAGAAAGAGCGTTTATGTCGTTGTTGCTAAGTACTGATAGTGATTGATAAAACTGCCGGAGAGCATTTCTTTCGCTAACCGGAAATTTGTTCTTATATATTATATCGCTTATAAAGCTTAAATCTGGAATCAATGATAGAAATGGACCGACAACTAAAAAACCGGCCAAAGCGCCTTGGTGGTAGTAGCCTGAAGCAACGTATTCTAACCGAAATGAGTTTATGTAGTAGCAACAGATATCTCTTTCGGAGATTAAGGATCTTTTCATGTGCTCCAAGTCAATGTTGTCTAAACTGAGAGCTTCTGGAATTGCCCCCCCTACTTGAAATACGGCAAGATCAAAATCCATGTCATAAAAACGAACATCTATTTTTGAGACTGAATGCAGGGAATTTACCAGTCCTTGCAAGGATGTGTTTAAGCTATTGTCTTTAATATCCATAATATCACCTGAGTTCTTTTCTTTATTAATATCACAAATAATCCATGAATGCAATACAAATGCTAATTGCGGCAATATTGTATGATAAAACTTCATTTCTGTATAATATAATAACCTTAAAAGATGCAACCGCTTACAGCGCCTTGGAAATGCCAAGCATAAGCGGCAAAATCAAAGGAGTGGTAAAATGCGTAGAAAAATTCAAATGAATGATGGTTGGGAGTTTGTTAGAGAAGGACAAAAGCCTGTTAAAGTATCGATTCCTCATACGTGGAATGCAATAGACGGAGCAAATGGCTTTGATTACTACAAGGGTGAATGTATATACAAAAAAGATTTTTTTATTGAAAAGTCAGATGAAGCCAACAGCGTTTTTCTTGAATTTGAAGGATCTAACAGCGTAACGGATGTGTATGTCAACGGAAGGCATTTGGGACAGCATAGAGGAGGATACTCTACATTTAGATTTGACGTTACAAAGACTCTGAAATTTGGAGAGATGAATGATTTAGAGGTTAGGGTAGACAATACCGTATTTGACGATGTTTATCCTCAAATGGCTGACTTTACCTTCTACGGTGGATTATACAGAGATGTAAATCTGGTAATTACAAACCCCATTCATTTTGATTTAATGGATTACGGTTCACAGGGGATATATATAATCCAAAAGAATGTCACGGATGAAGTTGCAGAGCTTGAGGTAAGGACTAGGATTTCAAATGACAGCGATGAAGACAAAAAGGTAAGGATTTGGATAGACATAAATGACGCAGATGGTCAAAAGGTTATATATGGAGCAAAAGAAGTCATCTTATCTCCTAAGGAGACTAAAACAGAGAGTCTAGATATAAAGATAGAAAAACCAAAGCTTTGGGATGGTAAAAAAGACGCTCATATGTATAAAGGCGTTTGCTCTTTGACAGCTTATAACGATACCATAGATAGCTTGGAGATACCATTTGGAACTAGGTATTTTCATGTGGATGCTGAAAAAGGATTTTTCTTAAATGGCAAGCATCTGCCTTTAAACGGCGTTTCAAGGCATCAGGACAGAAAGGACATGGGCTGGGCCATAACAAGTAAAGAGCAGGATGAGGACATGGCTCTTATAAAAGAGGTTGGAGCAACCTCCATAAGGCTTGCCCACTATCAGCATAACCAATACTTTTACGATTTGTGCGACAGAGAAGGCATGATCGTATGGGCAGAGATTCCCTTTATATCTATCATGTCTAAAACAGAGACTGAAGGGATCAACCCTAAGCTGCAGCTTAAAGAGCTCATAAGGCAAAATTTCAACCACCCTTCAATAATGTTCTGGGGTGTGCAAAACGAGATACAAATAGGTGGGGACAGGCCGGAAGTCAGAAAAGTGGTAAAAGAGCTTAATGAAATTGCCAAGGCCGAGGATCCAACTAGGCTTACTACCATGGCTAATGTAATGTTCGTAGAGGATGAAGATGAGTATAACTTCATCACCGACACTGTGGGCTACAACAAATATTACGGGTGGTATACGGGAAAGACTGAAGATTTTGGACCATGGATTGATGAGTTTCACAAGAAAAATCCAGGAGTAAAGCTTGGAATCTCAGAATACGGGTCTGAAGGGATCATCCAGTACCACAACGATGACCCAAAAGTAAAAGACTACAGCGAGGAATACCATGCCCTCTACCATGAGACAGTTTGGAAGATTTTTAAAGATAGGCCTTTTCTATGGTCTACTTACGTTTGGAACATGTTTGACTTCGGAGCAAACATAAGAGACGAAGGCGGGGTAAAGGGAAGAAACAACAAAGGGTTAGTTACCTATGACAGAAAGATAAAAAAAGATGCCTTCTATCTTTACAAAGCTTATTGGTCTGAAGAAAAGTTCGTTCATATAGCAGGCAAAAGATACGTGGACAGACCCGGAAGAAAGATGGATGTAAAGGTATATTCAAACTGCGACAAGGTAAGCCTTGCCTTTAACGGAGTAGAGATTTCCTTTGATGAAAAAGACGAAAAGATCTTTATATTTAAAAACATTGAGCTAAAAGACGGATATAACATAATAAAGGCAGTAGCTGTTGAGGGTGAAAACAAATATACAGACACTGGGGTGTTTAACAGAGTTGACAGCATAAATGAAAGCTACCAAGCGCCGGAGCAATCGGGTGGAGTAGTTGCAAATTGGTTTGAGACCCCGAATCTTGATGATGTGGAAATCGAAGATATCGAAATAAGCGATGCCTTCTACTCTACGAACTGTTCCTTTGGTGAGCTCTTTGAAAATCCTGAAACCAAAAAGATAATGGATAGGTTTTTCCCGGGATTTGAAGATCATCCGATGTTTGGGATGGCTCAGGGAATGAAAATCGATCAGATAGCAGAAATGGCACCTGAAAAATTTGATGATAAGCTTCTGTATTCGCTAAATAAAGAGCTAATAAAGATAAAAAAATAAAAGCATACATATGTTTTAGGAGGATTACTTAATGGTAGATTTAAAGGCAAAACCGTACAACTTAAAGGACGAGGACATAAAATGGGTAAATGAGACAATTGCGTCCATGACTGATGAAGAAAAGATAGGGCAGCTATTTGTTAACATGGGCTCCAGCAGAGATGAAGATTACCTTAAGGAAATGGTAACTAAATATCACATAGGAGCAGTTAGATACAACCCCGGCAAAGCTGAAGAAGTATACGAACAGAATAGGGTACTGCAGGAGAACAGCAAGATTCCTCTGCTCATCGCTGCAAATACAGAGTCTGGAGGCAACGGAGCATGCACAGACGGAACATACGTTGGAGTAGAGGTGAAGATCGCAGCCACAAACGATTCTAAATACGCTTACGAGCTGGGAAGAGTCTCGGGAGTGGAAGCGGCGGCAATTGGCTGCAACTGGAGCTTTGCCCCAATCGTTGATATCAACCGAAACTGGAGAAATCCGATTATTTCATCCAGGACGTTTTGCGATGACCCAGATAAGACATTAGAGCTTGCTCTTGAATACATGAAGGGAATAAGAGAAAGTGGAATCGCCCCAGCTGCAAAGCATTTCCCTGGCGACGGAATAGACGAAAGGGATCAGCACCTCTCCTTTAGCGTAAATTCCCTTTCAACAGAAGAGTGGGACGAGACTTTCGGCAAAGTATATTCAGGGCTCTTTGAAGCGGGGATACCTTCCATAATGGCAGGGCATATCTCCCTTCCAAGCTACGTAAGGCACTTCAATCCGGATGCTACCTTGCAGGAAGCTATGATGCCTGCAACTTTAAGCAAGTACATACTGATAGACTTGTTAAGAGGCAAGATGGGCTTTAACGGCCTTGTAGTTACAGATGCCAGCCACATGGTCGCCCTTACCGGATCCATGAGGAGAAAAGACATGGTGCCGGCTGCAATAGCTGCAGGAAATGATCTATTCTTATTCTTTAACGATCCGGACGAAGATTTCAGATGGATGATGGAAGGGTATAAAAACGGAGTCATAACTGAAGAGAGGCTAAACGAAGCATTGACAAGGATACTTGGCACAAAGGCGACACTTGGGCTTCACAAAAAAGACAAGAAAGAAATCTTGCCTCCAAAAGAACAAGCCATGGCAAGGATAGGACTTGAAGAAAACAAAAAGCCGGCCATAGAGGTGGCTGACAAGGCGATAACTCTGGTTAAAAACAATCAGGAGATATTCCCGATTTCTGCAGAAAACCATAAAAGAGTGCTCCTTGTAGATGTCAAAGGCACCGAAGGAGGATTTGGAAAGCTCATCGGTTCAAGCGGTCCCAGCGCCTTAGAGATAATGAAGGGCATCCTTGAAGAGGAAGGTTTTGAAGTGACTGTTTGGGAATCCCCCACGGAAAAGATAATGAAGCTTCCGGAAGAAGAGATGAAAAAGGCGATTGGGAAGGTTTATGCTCAAAAGAGACCTATATCAGACCTTACCGACAACTATGACCTTGTAATAAACATAGCAAGCGTAAACCCAAATACCGATCAAAGGATCCAATGGCCTGCAAGCAAGGGGACCCCGGACATACCTTTTTATGTCAACGAGCTTCCAACTATATTTATATCGGTGCAGTGTCCGTTCCACCTGGCAGATGTTCCACAGGTTAAGACTTATATAAACGCCTATGACAACAAGGATTATACTATCAAAGCCCTTGTAGATAAGATGATGGGCAGAAGCGAGTTTATGGGAGTAAGCCCGGTAGATGCCTTCTGCGGGTTTGAAGATACGAGGTTTTAATGATTGAAAAAATGTCCTTCAATACGAAGGGCATTTTTATTATACCGCCAATTATTATACTTGAAATTATAATAATTGGTGGTATAATAATTTCAAGAGGTGGTAGGAGTGAAAAAGTTTGTAAATAGGGAAGAAGAGCTACGATTTTTAAATGAGGAGTATAACCGCAAAGGCTCATCATTGGTTGTTCTTTATGGAAGAAGAAGAGTTGGAAAGACTGAACTGGCATCACGATTTATAGACGGAAAGAACGCTATGTATTTTCTTGTCACAGAAGAAAGTGAAACGCAGAACCGCAAAGCCTTTCAGGAGGCAGTGGCGGATTTTTGCGACAATTTTTTACTAAAAGATGCAATTGTGAACGATTGGGCGATATTATTTAAAGTGCTTCTTGAAAAAACTAAAAATGAAAAAATGGTACTGATAATCGATGAGTTTCAGTACTTGGGCAAGTCAAATCCAGCATTTCCGTCCGTATTTCAAAAAATATGGGATACCCTATTAAAAGAAGAGAATATAATGGTCATACTCAGCGGATCGCTCATAACATTAATGGAAAGCCAGACGCTTAGTTATAGCAGCCCCCTATACGGAAGAAGGACGGGCCAGATTAAGTTAAAGCAGATTTCATTTTCATCCTATGGAGAATTTTATCCTACAAAAAGCTATAAGGATTTGATTGAATATTATTCAATCACCGGTGGGGTACCAAAGTATATAGAATTGTTTTATGATGATAAAGATATATATTCCGCAATAAATAAAAACATACTTTCAAAACAAAGTTTTCTTTACGATGAACCCAATTTTTTATTGCAGCGTGAGGTGACAGAGGTAGGGAGCTACTTTTCGGTAATCAAGGCAATCGCTGCAGGAAATCAAAAGCTATCGAGGATAGCGGCAAACCTTGGATTAAAACAGACCGGACTGACGAAGTATTTAAAAACTTTGATAGACCTTGATATATTGAAAAGAGAAGTGCCGATAACAGAAGATAATCCTGAAAAAAGCAAAAAGGGCCTATACAAAATAAAGGACAATTTTATTCTTTTCTGGTTTAAGTTTATATATCCGAATCTAAGCTTTATAGAGTCTGGAAATTCAGAACTAGCCATGAATAAGATAAAGAAAAACTTAAGAGATGGACATATTAGCTCCATTTACGAAGATATCTGCATCGAAACGATGTGGAAGCTTAATAAAGAGAGCGGATGGGGCTTCGCTTTTGATAAAGTCGGCAGATGGTGGAACAATAACGAAGAAATAGACATAGTTGCCTTTGAAAAAGACGGAGATGACATAATATTTGGTGAGTGCAAATACTGGGAAGGAAAAGTGGGGATTAATGTTCTTCTAAGCCTTGAAGAGAAAGCAAAAGCAGTCGAGTGGAACAAAAATCATAGAAAAGAGCATTTTATTCTGTTTTCCATCAATGGTTTTACAGATGAACTTGTAGAATTGTCTAAGAAGAGAAAGGATATACTGCTGAGCAGATAAAAAAGCCCTTTCGGGCTTTTTCTCTTTTATCTGTCTATATGTTTAGCCTTGCCTGTAAATTCCATCAGCTGCTGCCATGTGGGGAGCCCTTCCATATCTCCGCTTACAAGGGTCGCCATGGCTCCGACGCCATTTGCATATTCAGCACATTCAAAGAGCTTAAGTTCCCTGATGACGCCAGATAAAAATCCTGCTGCGAATCCGTCGCCGGCGCCTACGGTATCCTCAACTTTTTCAACCTTATATCCTGGAACAAAGTGGGATTCTTCCTTATTGGAGACGTAGCACCCGTCTTTGCCAAGCTTTACGGCAACTGTAGAGCATCCCATTTCGATGAATGCTTTTGCAATTCCTTCCGGATCTTTTAGTCCAATCAGAAGCTCCGCTTCATCCACGCCGGGAAGGATGATATCGCTGAGTCTTGCCACTTCCAAAATTACAGGGACTGCCTCCTCGAGTGGCCAAAGCTTAAGACGGATATTCGGGTCGAATGATATCAAAACCCCGTTATCCTTTGCGATTTTGATAGCCTTGAATACGGATTTGCGCATTTTCTCTGAAAGAGCCAAGCTGATTCCTGTGATATGAAGAATCTTTGCATTTTTTATATACTCTTCATTTAATTCTTCAGGCATAAGATTGCTAGCTGCAGAATGCTTTCTATAGTAGTATACGTTTGGGTTCACGTGGGAAAAACGCTCCTTGAAGAGTATCCCTGTAGGATTTTTAATATCCGTTACAACATTTGAGACGTCTACGCCTTCTCCTCTGATTACAGAAAGTATGTATCTTCCGAACTCGTCATTTCCAAGCTTTGAAAACCAGCCGACCTTATGACCTAAGCGGGACAGCCCTATAGCCACATTTGACTCTGCACCAGCCAGGCTCTTTCTAAAATTGTTCACATAACGCAGTGGTCCCGTCAAATCAGGGTTGAAAAGAACCATGCTCTCGCCAAAAGTTATTAAATCCATTTTTTACACTCCTTATCAAAACGTTCCATAATACAAAACAACGTATCACAATGTGTAACCTAATTGTAACCCATATCGGAGAGGAATTCAAGATACTTGGTTAATTTTATTGACAAATCCACCAAAAATGATGTATATTTATTAAAAGATAAATTCTGTGACGGGAAAGAGTAGGACAAACTGCAAAGATTTTAGCGAACTGGGGATGGTGAAAGCCCGGAATCGAAGCGTTGTCTGAATGGATCCCCGAGAAGCTAGGCGAAATGAAAAGAGTAGCTGAAGCCGTTGGTCTTACGTTACAAGGACAGGGTATCGATCAAATGTTTTGAATCCGTACCTGGTAGAGAAAGATGATAATAATATCATTAGGTGGCATAACGAGCTTATACGCTTCGTCCTAATATGGGCGAAGCGTTTTTTGATATAATTATCTTCTAAATCAAGGTGGCACCGCGATAATATCGCCCTTACTGGATTGTTCAGTGAGGGTTTTTTGTTTATAAAAAGGAGGAATTTAAATGTTATTTCCATCAATTGAAGAGTACAACAAAATAAAAGATACACATAACGTAATACCTTTTGTAAAGCAAATCGAAGGGGATACGGAAACCCCTATAAGCATATTTAAAAAGCTTTGCAAAAAGGATGAGAAGTCTTTTTTGCTTGAAAGCGTAGAGGGGGGAAGCAAGTGGGGAAGGTATTCATATATCGGAAGAAATCCCTACGGAGAAATCTTATCGCGTGATGGAGAGACAAATGTGATAACCGAAGGAGGAAAGGTTCGCTATGAAGGAAAGAGCCTGGATGCCCTTAGAAATTATTTTGGCGAGATTGCTTATCCAGAGATTGATTTGCCTTTTATTCCCGAATTTCCGGGAGGAGCAGTGGGGTACGTATCATACGACCTAATAAGGGAAATAGAGAAATTGCCACAAGAAAATCCGGATTATATGAATGTTCCCGACGTTCATCTGATGATAATGAAGGAAATCATCATTTACGACCACATGAAGCAAAAGATATTTATCGTGTTCAATCAGTTCGACTGTGAGACTCCATACGATGTGACAAAAAATATGATAGACAAAATAGAGCATGAGATACGCTTGGCTGTAATTAAGCAAGATGAGAATAATAGCGGATCAGTTGCGGAATTTGAAAGCAACGAGACACTTGAAGCTTTCTCGCAAAAGGTCATAAAAGCCAAAGACTACATTAGGAAGGGAGACATATTCCAGGTAGTGCTTTCCCAAAGACTCAAGGCAAAGACTGATCTTGATCCATTCAAAGCCTACAGGAAGCTTAGAAGCGTCAATCCTTCGCCATATCTTTATTATATGAACTTTAAAGAATACAGCGTCGTTGGATCTTCACCTGAGCTTTTGGTAAAGGTTGCTAAAGGAGTTGTCGAAACATGTCCGATAGCAGGGACAAGGAGAAGGGGAAAGACAGAAAAAGAAGATGGGATGCTTGCAAAGGACCTTCTAGCTGATGAAAAGGAAAGAGCGGAGCATCTGATGCTTCTTGACTTGGCAAGAAATGATATCGGAAAGGTATCGGAGTTTGGGTCGGTAAAAGTTACCCAGTTCATGGACGTACAAAAGTACTCTCACGTAATGCATATCGTATCGAACGTGGCAGGAAAAATAAAAAAAGAGCAGGATATGTTCCACGCGCTAAAGGCATGCATTCCAGCCGGTACTTTGTCAGGAGCCCCGAAAGTAAGGGCGATGGAAATAATCGAAGAGCTTGAAGAAACCCGCAGGGGCATATACGGAGGCGGAGTTGGCTATTTTGGGTTCAACGGCAATATGGATACATGCATAACCATAAGAACGATAATATTTAAAGACGGAGAAGCCATAGTCCAGGCAGGAGCGGGAATAGTGGCAGACTCTGTGCCAGAAAGCGAATACTACGAATGCATGAACAAGGCACAGGCGCTGGTAGATACCATAAAAAGCGCAGAGGAGGCTAAATAAATGATAGTGATAATAGACAATTACGATTCTTTTACATACAACCTTTATCAGTATATAGGAGAGATCGATCCTAACATAAAGGTCATCAGAAATGATGAAACTACTATAGAAGAGCTACTAAAGCTAGCTCCTCGGCATATAGTTATATCTCCGGGGCCGGGTTATCCCAAGGAAGCGGGGATTTCAGAGGAAGTAATAGAGACTTTCGGCAAGGAAACCCCGGTACTTGGGGTATGCCTAGGCCATCAGGCAATAGCAGAAGTATTTGGGGGCAAGATCATAGAAAACGATGAGATGTTCCATGGAAAGACTTCCCTAGTAGACCATGACGGCAAGGAAATTTTCGAAGGGATTGAAAATCCCGTCACGGTGATGCGGTACCACTCCCTTACTGTAGAGGAAGAAAGCCTGCCAGGGTGTCTAAATGTGACAGCAAAAACCCGCAAAGGCGAGATTATGGCCATTAGTCACAAAGATTACCCGATATACGGAGTACAGTTTCATCCGGAGTCGATAATGACCCAGAATGGGAAAAAGATGCTGGAAAATTTTCTAAAAATGTAGGAGTGATATATAATGTATAAAGAGATGATGGAAAAGTTGCTTGAGAAAATAGATTTGACCAAAAACGAGATGCAGTCTTTGATGGAAGAGATAATGAGCGGCAATTTGACAGATGTTCAGGTAGCGGGGATTTTGACAGCTCTTAGGGCTAAGGGAGAGACCAAAGAAGAAATAGCAGGATGCGCATTCGTTATGAGGGATAAGGCATCAAAAGTACAAGTCGATGATGAAGACGCCATAGATACCTGCGGAACCGGAGGGGACGGAAAGCACACATTCAATGTCTCGACGGTTTCGGCGATAATAGCCGCTGCAGCTGGAGTTACAGTAGTAAAGCACGGGAATCGAAGCGTATCCAGCAAGTGTGGAAGCGCCGACATATTAAGCGATTTAGGAATTAAGATAGATCTTGGTCCTGATCGGGCAAAAAAATGTCTTGATGAAGCCGGGATTGCATTTTTGTTTGCGCCGGGATACCACCCGGCAATGAAATACGTGATGAATGCAAGAAGAGAGCTTGGAATCAGGACGATATTTAACATACTGGGCCCCCTTGCTAATCCGGGCATGGTAAAAAATCAGATACTTGGAGTCTTTGACGAAAGCCTTACAGAAGCAATGGCCGAAGTGCTCAAGGAGCTTGGTCTTAAAAGGGCATTGGTAATTCACGGCATGGACGGACTGGATGAAATCAGCATGTCCGATGAAACCAAGGTATCAGAGCTTAAGGACGGAAAGATATCGACGTATTTCATAAAACCAGAAGATTTTGGGATGATGCGTGGAAGCATAGATGACATAAAAGGAGGGACGCCTGAGGAGAATGCGAGTACTCTTATGGAAGTTCTAGAGGGAAAGGATATAAGCGTAAGGGATATCGTAATCCTAAACAGCGCTGCGGCTATATATATGGGTGGAGCTGCAGCAACAATTTCTGAAGGCATCGATATAGCCCAGAAGATCATCGATAGTGGTGCGGGCCTTAATAAACTGGAAGAATTTAAAAGAATATCAAACCAAGTCGCCTCATAGGCGTGAAAGGATGTATTAAATTGATTTTAGACAGGATAAACGATCATAAGAGAAAACAAGTAGCGGAAGACAAGAAAAGGATGCCTCTTGAACAGCTTAAGGAAATGATCGAGGATACCGGCAAGAGGAAAGCCTTTTCAAAGGCAATAAAAACCGGGGGAAAGATTTCCATAATAGCTGAAGTCAAGCAGGCATCGCCGTCCAGGGGGATAATAAAAAAAGACTTTGATCCCTTGGATATTGCCGCCGCATACGATAAAAGCGATGTACAGGCTATATCAGTTTTAACGGAGACGGACTTTTTTCTAGGAGACAAAGTGTATATTCCTCTAGTCAAGGAAAATACTAATAAGCCTGTTTTAAGGAAGGACTTCATAATAGATGAATATCAAGTATATGAGGCAAAGGCGCTGGGAGCAGATGCAATACTTCTGATAGCTGCCTCGCTGACGGATGACGAGCTTGTGTTATTGATGAACACTGCAGAAAGTCTTGGAATTGAAGTGCTTCTTGAGGTTCACGATGCAGAAGAGCTTGAAAGGGCACTTAGGACGGATGCTGAGATAATCGGGATAAACAACAGGGACTTAAAAACCTTTGTTACAGACATAAAGACTACCGAGCGCTTGATAGGAATGATACCCAAAGACAGGATAGTGATAAGCGAAAGCGGAATAGAGACAAAGGAAGATCTTGATTATCTAAAAGGCTTGGGGGTC
This sequence comes from Alkalibacter saccharofermentans DSM 14828, assembly GCF_900128885.1. NCBI lineage: Bacteria > Bacillati > Bacillota > Clostridia > Eubacteriales > Eubacteriaceae > Alkalibacter > Alkalibacter saccharofermentans. The sequence goes on along the minus strand of NZ_FQTU01000006.1, from coordinate 88,463 downwards.
GATGGAGTCCTTATTGGTGAAACCTTCATGAGGGCGGATTCCATTGAAGAGAAGGTCAAAGAAATCAGAGGAATAGAATGAAAGAAATAAAGATATGCGGGCTGAAACGTATGGAAGATATTGCATATGTCAATGAGTTTAGGCCGGATTACGTGGGTTTTGTATTTGCAAATAGCAAAAGACAGGTGAGCATCCAAACAGGAGCAGCGCTTTGCAAGGAGCTTTCTTCTGAAATTAAAAAAGTAGGCGTGTTCGTCAATGAAGAGCCAAAGATCATAAACCGGGCAATAAAAGAGTGCGGCCTTGACATAGTCCAGCTTCATGGAGATGAAAAGCCCGACTTTGCAAGTTTTGTAGACTCAAAAGTATGGAAGGCCTTTCGCGTGAAGTCTGCCGAAGATATAGCATATATAGAAAGTTATCCGGTAAGCGGATATCTCCTTGATGCTTATAGCGAAGCCATTTACGGAGGAACAGGGATGAGGTTTAACTGGGATATCGTAAGAAAAGTCAAGACGGACAAGAAGCTGATACTAGCCGGAGGAATAAATATAGACAATATAGAGGAAGCCATCAGAATCTCCAACGTTGACGTGATCGACGTCAGCGGCGGAGTAGAGACAGATGGCGTGAAGGATAAAAATAAAATACGAGAGCTTATAGGAAAGGTGAGAAACCATGGATGATAAATACGCTTTAAAGAGCAGGTTTGGAAAATACGGAGGACAATATGTTCCGGAAACGCTTATGACTGCTCTAATCGAGCTTGAAAGAGAATATGAAAAGGCGATAAAAGACGAAGGTTTCATAAAAGAGTTCAAATATTACCTTAAGGAGTACTCCGGAAGACCTACGCCCCTGTACTTTGCTGAGAACCTGACTGAAAAGCTTGGAGGAGGAAAGGTTTATCTCAAGAGAGAAGACTTAAACCATACAGGCGCCCACAAGATAAACAACGTCATAGGACAAGTACTTCTGGCCAAGAGAATGGGAAAGAAAAGGATAATAGCAGAGACGGGAGCGGGACAGCACGGGGTGGCAACAGCTACGATATGCGCGATGTTTGATCTTGAATGCGAAGTGTATATGGGAAAGGAAGATGTTGAACGACAAGCGTTAAACGTCTTTAAGATGGAGCTTTTAGGATCAAAGGTGGTGCCCGTAACCTCGGGGACCCAAACCTTGAAGGATGCGACAAATGAAGCGATAAGAGACTGGGTTTCAAATGTAGAGGATACATATTACGTCATAGGTTCTGTAGTTGGCCCCCATCCTTATCCTACCATGGTAAGGGACTTTCAGAGAATCATCGGTGATGAGGCAAGAGAACAGGTGCTGGAAAAGGAAGGAAGGCTTCCTGATTATCTGATCGCCTGCGTTGGAGGAGGAAGCAATGCCATGGGGCTTTTCTATCCCTTCATAGAGGATAAAGACGTCAGCATAATTGGGGTAGAAGCGGCAGGTGAAGGCGTGGAAACCGAAAAGCATGCGGCATCGATCACCAAAGGATCACTGGGAATCATCCATGGAATGATGACTTATCTTTTACAGGATGATTATGGTCAGATTCTTCCTGCTCATTCTGTTTCAGCAGGGCTAGATTATCCTGGAATCGGTCCTGAGCATGCCCATCTTCACGATACAGGCAGGGTAAGCTATGTTTCCGTTACTGATAATGAAGCATTGGATGCATTTCAGATGTTGTCCAGACTGGAAGGCATAATACCTGCTCTTGAAAGCTCCCATGCCCTAGCCCATCTTGTAAGGATGGCTCCAAAGACGAATAAGGATGACATCATAATAGTCAACCTTTCAGGCAGGGGTGACAAGGATGTGTATCAAGTAGCTGAAATTCTGGGAGGCAGAAAAGATGAAAAGTAAAATAACTAAAAAGTTCGAAGAGCTCAAAGGAAAAGATCAAAAGGCGTTAATCACCTATATAACTGCAGGGGATCCAAGTGTTGAAGATACTGAAGAGCTGGTTTACTCTCTGGAAAAGGCAGGGGCGGACATCATCGAACTTGGAATTCCTTACTCGGATCCATTGGCAGATGGTCCTGTCATTCAAAGGGCCGCACAAAGGGCTCTTGAAAATGATATAAATATCGATGATGTTTTTGAAATGGTTAAGAGGATAAGAAAAAACACGGAAGTTCCTTTGGCTTTTCTTCTATACTATAATTCCATACTCAGATACGGAATCAACAAGTTCATAAAAAACTGCAAGGAATCCGGCATGGACGGCCTTATAATAGCAGATCTTCCCTTGGAGGAGAGGGTTGATTTTAAAAGCGCTTTGATAGATACAGGAGTAGATCTTATACCACTTGTGGCGCCTACTTCAAATGAGAGGATTAAAAGCATAGTAGAAGATTCTAGCGGATTTATCTATTGTGTTTCTTCCCTTGGCGTTACCGGGACCAGGAGCAGCTTTTCTGAAAACATAGAGGAGTTTCTGGGCACCGTGGCAAGATATACTGACGTTCCTAGAGCCATAGGCTTTGGAATTTCAAGCCCGGATGCTATAAAGCAGCTTAAAGGTTATTCAGAAGGTGTAATAGTTGGAAGCGCGATAATAAAAAAAATAGAAGAAGGAATAAAAGACGGGACTCATGTTTTAAAGGTCGAAGAGTTCGTCAAGACATTGAAGAAAGCTTTAGCAGAGTGACCAGGGAGGTGCTATCTCCCTTTTTTTATTGATTTTAAAAGTCAAAAGGTGGATAATTAGTTTAAGAGGTGATATGAATTGAAGAAAATATTTATGTTTGCTTTATGCATAATGCTTGTTTTTTCGGCAGCAGCATGTTCTAGAAACGATGAAGAAAATGGAAATGATCAACCGGAACCACAGCCAGACCCAGTTGTTGAACCTGAATACTTGGCAAGGTACGACGAAATAACTGAGGGCATATCCCCTGTCACAGGCCTTGAAACTGATAAGGATAGCTGGCCTATTATGGTTCAGATTGCCAATACCCCGGCAGCGAGGCCCCATAGCGGGATAAGCAGCGCAGATCTCATTTATGAAATAGAAGTTGAGTCCACCATAACCAGGCTAACGGCGTTTTTTCATAGCGAGTACCCCGACAAGGTAGGACCTGTGAGAAGTGCCAGAAAACAACAGATTTATCTATGGAGCGAGTGGGATTTTCTTTATGGGTTCTTCGGAGGATCCACATACAATCCCGGCCAGAATATTTACGATTTGATGACCGAGCTTGGAATAGAGGCTCCAAAGCTGGATGGAACAAAAAACAGCAGGGCCTTCTTTAGGACTAGCGATAGGAAAGCACCCCACAATGCCTACATTCGCTTGTCTGGATTTGAAGATGACAGCTACAAGCCGGATAGGCTTAGGACCTTATATTTTGATAAAGACATCGAAATACAGGGGGAGGAAGCGAGAAAAATAAGGCTCACCTATAGAAGCGACAACAGGGTGTCATATGAATATGAGGACGAAACAAAAAAATACAACAGATTCATAAACGGAAACCCCATGATGGATATTGAGAATGGACAGCAGGTTTCTGTTGATAATGTTATCATTCAAAAGGCCAATCACTTCAGGGTAGAAGGAACTGTATACACCAATATAGACTTGGTAGGATCAGGAGAAGCCCTTTACTTTACTGAAGGAAAGATTAGAACTGGAACCTGGGAGAGAACAGATGCAGATTCCCTGACTATATACTATGATGAAGCCGGAGAAGAAATCCCGTTTAAACCCGGAAAGACCTTTGTGCAGATATTTAGAGACAACAGGGACGTAGAGGTAATAAACGACTGATCAAATATTAATGGCGGCTATATAGCCGCCATTAATATTCTAAAGATTCGTTCATCAATTCTTCGATCTCATCGATTTCCTTGATAAGATCCTTAGTGAGGTTTTCGTTTCCATCTTTTGTTATAAGAATATCATCTTCTATCCTAACCCCGATCCCTTCTGATTCGATATATAGCCCAGGCTCGCAGGTAAATACCATCCCCGGCTTTAAGATAATGTCCCGGTCGCCAACGTCGTGGGTGTCAAGCCCTAGGGGATGACCTATTCCATGATAGTAGTAGTTGGATATTTCGGCTTCTTCCTTTATCAATCCGATTTCCAAAGCCCCTTTTGCAAGCATGCCCCTAGCAAAGTCGTTGACTTCCTTCATGGAAACATCCGGTTTCATCATCTTTGTTGTCTCTTTTAATGTATCGAGCACCACAGAATAGATTTTCTTCTGCCTATCAGAGAATCTTCCGCCTACAGGGAAGGTCCGGCTGACATCGGCGCAATAATTTCTGTAGCGTGCCCCAAAATCAAGCAATATCAGATTTTCATTGGAAAGAGGAGAATTGTTTTTGACATAGTGCAAAACCGCAGCATTTTTGCCGGATGCAGCGATAGTCTCAAAGGCATGGTCAGTTCCGTTTAGCTTAAAACAAAAATCAAGGTAGGCTTCCACCTGATACTCGTAGGTGCAAGAAAGTACTTTTTGAAGCATCAGCTCGTAAGCCGATTTTGTGATAGAAATTGCTCTTTTGATGTTTTCTACTTCCCAATTGGATTTTATAAGCCTTTGGGCAGCGATTTTTTTTGAACAATCTCTTATCTGTATGTGAGGGTAGCTGTCTTTTATATATGCGGCAAAGATATTTGCCGTTGAAGAAGCGTCCTCGGGAGAGTTTCTGAACAAGTCTAAATATATCCTGCCGGGAGCTGTCATCGTACTTTGCACTATAGAATTTAGCTTTGGTTTTAATTCCTCTTTGAACAGTACAGTCTTTACTCCCGAAACATCTTGTGCTTCTTCTGGGGAGAGCTTTTTGCCCACCCATTTTTCAAGGATGGGATCTGACTTTTCGATAAAGAGATACTCTTGTGCTTCAGAAGTCGACTTTATAGCCATATATATCAGATTTTCTCTTTCAAGCCCGGTCATGTAGTAAAAATTCTTGTCCACATCGTATTTATAATAGGCATCTCTGGACCGGTGGGGAGCTTTTCCTGAAAACAGCACTACCAAGCTGTTGTCCCGCAAACCTTCAAGAAATGTCTTTCTATTTTCTATAAAAAAATCTTTCATTTTGATTCCTCCTAGAATAATGATCTCAAATTCAATACTAACATACCCGGGCTAATTTTGGTAGAATCAAAAAGTCCGCTGTTTTCAATCGACAACGGATTTGTGCAAATAACTTAGATATGTTTTTTTCAGACTAAAGGTATCCTATGGCTACGACTGCCAGCATCAATGCAAATGACAAGGATATTCCAGCCATAAATTTAAATCTGCCGGAATCGCCTTTTTTCTTGGCACGGTAAGCATTAGAACCTGTAAAAAAGGCTAGGGATGACAAAGAGACCAGCTGGGCTGCCAACAGGCTCTTGTTGAAGGCAAGGAAAACCATTATTAATCCGATTAACAGCAACTCAAATTTTGTGAATTTTTCGAACATTTTGATACCTGCTTTCATAATTAGTAAAGCTCTATTAGATTATATGTATTGGGTATATATACACCTGTTATCGTATAATGCCAGTACTTATAAGCATATTTATTATAATATCCTTGTGCGCCACAATAAGTTTTCTTTAACTTCCAGTCTTTTTTATAGCGTAGTGCGTAAACTTGCTCATGATATTGTTTGACTGTTAAGGCAACTGTGAGTGCAACTCCAGCAGGACCACCAAACCTTGTTAATATCAAGGATGATAAAAAAGAGATAGCGCTTTGGCCTATATATTGATTGGCTTTATAAGTATACCAGTCTGTTCTGATAGGCATCCAGTTTATATAGGTTGATGCATAGGATGGTGACAATAGATTGTTTGAAAGGTTATTCTCGTTTATAGAACTTTCTGTTACTTCAAAATAGATTTTTTCATTATTATAAGTTATAAAGTTGTCTTTACTATGATGGATAGATATACTTTTGCTATCACTGACAGTTGTTTTACGTTCATTAGTGGACAAGTCTGTTATTATCTCGATTTTATAGTCTACTCCATCTAAAGTATAATCCCCCCAAAAAACTTCAGTAGATTCAGTAGTTTTAGTAGTTTTTTCAGAATTAATTAATAATTGGGGACTTGTTTCTTGACTTAAATTTGAAGCTAGAACATACGAGAAATTGCTAGAAACAAATATTGCTATTACCAAGAATGCACATATTAACTTTTTCATATTTTTAACGACCTCCTATTTTTGTGTCAGATAAATTAAATTTAACGTTATTAATAGCGCATGTAGAAAATCTGAATTTTCGTGGTAGCTTATGAATGAAAATATATAGACGCTAAATAGAAAATATATCTAACATTTTATTGAGTACATAATACTCTTTGAAATAAATAACAAGAATGAAATGCACTACATGTAAAAATAATACTAAAAAGTAGATGTTAAGTCAATATATAATTTAATATTTAATAAAACAAAATTTTAGAAGAGTATATTTTAGGTATAGACTAAACATAAGGAATTAGCATGTAGGCGAATTCTTTTTTCTACCATTATATTTATTTTACAATGCGGTGTTGCTATATTTTGCCATTTAACTCCATTATATGACAATAAATGAGTATGTTATTTAGTTTAAGATATTAAAAATAATCATTAATAATAGAGTCATCTTTATAAATTTTCAAACAGAGCAATCATTTCATTAAGAAAAATTTTTCATAAAATATAGCAAAACACTATAAAAATTGAATTCATATTTTTGTGACCTCATTCATCCAGGTCTTTTTTGATAAGCGCTGCAGGCTTTAATGAAGATAGGCCGTATTTATTCCTTAAGGCATCGACGGCCTCCTCCAGCTTTAAGTCCTTGTCTTTTTTAGGATCCGGTTTTTCAGTGATGCATTCAAACATTGAAATCTGCTTGGAGACTTCATTTAATTTGAAATCCCCAAGAGCTACTCCTAGAAGCCTGACTGGGCGCCTGTCTTTCCAGTGTTTTTCGAGAAGAAGAATAGCTGCTTGATATATGTCCTTGGTTAAGGAAGTTTCAGCCAGGGTAAGCTGTCTGGTTATGGTCTTGAAATCTGCATATTTGATGGTGATCTGCACGGTTTTGCCTTGTTTGTTAAGCCTTCTAGCCCTTATGCCCACTTTGTCTGACAGGTGGAGCATTATCTTTCTAGCCTCGTCAAAGTCCGTCAGGTTTTTAGACAATGTAACAGAGTTTCCCACTGTTTTTACGTCTTCGTGAGCGTGAGGAGAAACTGGAGAATTATCTATGCCATTTGCATGCTTGTAGATGGATTCGCCCCATTTTCCAAAATTCGATATGAGAAGCATTGGGTCTGCCAAAGCCGCATCCTTAATGGTTTTGATGCCTAGGGCATTAAGCTTTTGCGCAGTCTTTTGTCCTACGCCATACATCTTTCCTATAGGCAGAGGCCAAAGCTTGTCTTTTATCTCGTTTTCCCAAAGGGTGGTTATTCCTTTGGGCTTTTTCATCTCAGCTGCCATTTTTGAGAGGAATTTATTGTTTGATATCCCGATAGAGCACCATAGATCAAGCTCTTCTTCAATCCTGCACATGATTTCTTGTGCGATGTCCATAGGCTTTCCAAAAATCTTTTCGCATCCGGTAAGATCCAGCCAAGCTTCGTCTATGCTGTTTTCTTCGACTACCGGAGTGTAAGAGGAAAGCAGCCTCATAACTTCTTTAGATTTTTCAGAGTAAAAAGAGTGGTCGGGAGGAACAAGCACGAGGTTTGGGCATAGCCTTAAAGCTTCGTATACAGACATAGCTGTCTTTACTCCAAAGGCACGAGCCTTGTAGTTGGCAGCAAGGATTATTCCTGTTCTTTTTTTAGGGTCTCCTGCAACGGCGGAAGGGCCTTCCTTTAGTTTGGGATTTCTGGTGGATTCACAGCTTATGTAAAAAGCATTCATATCAACTAGAAAGATTACTCGCTCCATTTAACTGCTCCTTGAGTAAAAGTTTTATTGAGATAAGTATATCATTTGGTGGTAAAAAGAAAAAGAGGATAAAGAACATATGTTCAAGAATTTGAGAGATGCAATAAAAAAGCGATCTGAAAAGCAGATCGCTTAAAGTAATTTAACCTCTAGTTTTGCCTCCGGCTACATTATATGTCACGCCGTGTATGTACCCTGCCCTATCCGATGAAAGAAATGCTACAGCATCCGCAATCTCAGAAAGCTTGCCTGCGCGTCCAAGAGGAGTAGTTGAAGTCGATTCATATCCGCTTCGCAGTTGTTCTACAGATATGTTTCTAGTGTAAGCTAAAGCTTTTTCATATTCCAATGTTCTAAGTCCAGTGGCTTCGATAATTCCCGGGGCTATACCTACAACCCTTATGCCGCTGCGTCCCAATTCTTTGGCCCATGATCTTGTAAAGGAATAAACAGCTGCCTTGGTGGCGGCGTAAGCACTTTGCCCTTCCGATCCTTCCAAGCCGCATTCAGATGTGACATTGATTATAACCCCGCTATTATTTTTTAGCATTTCCTTTGCTGCTGCTTGACCACAAAAGAAAGCCCCTTTTTGATTTACTAGATACATTTTGTCAAAACTACGCTCATCAAGTTCGTACTCAGGGTGTTCGCCCTTTACATCTACTAAAAGCCTAGGCATGTTTATTCCCGCATTGTTTACGAGCACATCTATTTTTCCAAATCTTTCGATTGTTTGTGTGATCATGTTCTTAACACTATCTAAATTTGTGACGTCGCATTCTATCAAATGAAAAGAATCTCCATCAAAATCATCGTCTGAAATATTTGTAAAACTTAAATCTCCAACAGCAACCTTCATTCCATTTTGTGAGAGATTAAGGGCAATTTCCTTTCCTATTCCCGAAGCCCCTCCCGTAACAAGTGCAACTTTTCCTTCTAAATTTAACCAGTTGTTCATATTGACCTCCTAAGTATTTTACTTGGTCAGGATTTCAAGCAAGGTTACTTAGGGTAAAATAGTTATAAGGTGATTTCAGATTAATTATATCATTATAAATAGAATAGTCCACACTTGCATTAGTACAACATTTTCAACTGATACCGGAAAAAGCCGGTATTAATAAATGGCAGTTGTAAAGGTATACTTGATTCAGGGTCAGGATTTCAAGGGGGTAAAAAAGTGGGATTTCCAGCGGATGGAAGAGTTTTAGGGTTGATTCTAAAAATTTATAACAGAGGCAATATCAGAATTTCAGATTTGGCGGAAGAGTTGAACTTAAGCACTAGGACAATACGAAATTACATCAAAAACATTAATGAAGCGTTGCCTTCCGTTATAGCTCAAGTAGTTAGCTTGAAAGGAGCTGAGGTAGAACTTTGTATTTATGACCATGAAAAGTATGATGAGCTTATGAAGAGAATGAAAGAGCAGTTTACTGAACAGGAAATGATAATTACGCCGGAAGAAAGGATCAAGTATGTTGCAAAAATATTGTTATACTCTAAGGATCCGATTAACATGGACGAATTGTCAGAAAGCATGTTCATAGGCAGAACGACTCTTGTAAACGACATCAAAAAACTAGGGAATGCTTTGACAACCTATAATATGTACATAAAAGGAAAACCAAATACAGGCGTTTGGCTTGAAGGCTCTGAAATAGCAAAAAGACAATTCATAATTGAAGTTTTAAGCAGAGGTTATTACAATATGATTGGCTTGAATAACATCATAAAAGAAGATGAGCCGGGGTTGGAGATTGTATTCAAGGAAGTGGACAAAGTTTTTAAGGAAAGCAATATCATGCATTTGGATGAAACCACAAAGCTTACTCGAAAATACATTATGGTACTGGCAGATAGAATAAAAAAAGGATTTGACGTTGTTAATTCTGAAAAAAAGTATGAAGTTCTATCAACTACAGAAGAATATAAAATAGCTGAAGTAATTTTTAAACTGATAGGCAAAAAGCTGGATATCAATTTGAAAGAAGCAGAAAAATACTATTTGACCTTACCCCTGATTGCTAGGAATGCCTCGATAAAGATTGACAGCAACAATATTGAAATATCAAACTCAATTAAAAACTTGGTTGCCAGAATTCTCGATGAAATAAGCAATACCATGGGAATTCAAATTAAATATGACAAAGAGCTAATGGCCGGACTAGAATACCACATAAACTTTGCCGTGAACAGACTAGTTTTTAATATCAACACTGAAAACCCTATGCTATATGACATAAAAAGAAAATATACTTTTCCATATGAAATGGCAAAAGTTGCAGCCAAGGTGATTGAAAGGACGTACTCTGTAAAAGTAACGGAAGAAGAAACAGCATTTCTTGCACTTCATTTCGGATCATATGTTGAGAAGATAAACACAGAAAACGATGACATCAACAGAGTTGCATTAATTTGCTCGACAGGTCTTGGGACTGCGAAGCTGTTGTTCATAAAACTCAGAAACTTGCTTGGAAACGATAAAATAATCAACACTTTTTCAGAAAATGAAATCGATTTAGAGGAGCTCGAGACATATGACATGATATTTACGACGATACCCTTAAAAATTGAGACAACGACGCCTATAATACAGCTTGACATTTTTTTCGAAGAAGACGAGCTGCGAAAGAGAATAAAAAACCGCTTTGTAATGAGAAAGAACGCTGCATGGGAAGTCGGATCGAATGTAAGCATTGTGAATATGGCGACAAAGCCAAATTTGTTTTTTAAAACAAATTTGGATGATTACATCGATATTTTAAAAGAAATCATAGGAAAGCTTTTCAATCAAAGAGAAGTTGACGAGGGGTATCTTGACAGAGTTTTGGATAGGGAGGCGACATACCCCACTACATTTGCAAACGGAGTAGCCATGCCCCATGCTATTAACAAGGGTGGAGAAAGGCTTATGATTTCAATAATAATTCCTGAAAAGGAAGTAAACTATGAAAATAGTGCAGTGAGGATAATATTCATGTTGCTGATTCCGGAGATTATGGATGAAAGCCCGGAAGTTTTGATAAAAACATACGAAGAGATACTGAAAATTTGCCAAAATGAAGATCTGCTTGGTAAAGTCATAAATGCAAAAGATTATTTTGAGCTTACAAATGTGTTGGTCAAGGAGGCGTTGAAGTGAATGATGTGGTAAGAATGGGCCTGGTAATAGCAGTTTTTTGGTTGCTCAATGCGGTGTTAGGGATGAGACAAGTAAAGGATTTTAATAAAAACTATATTGAGCTTAAAAAAAAATCAAGGGTTTTGATAGGAAGAAAAAGAGGATATCTTCAAGCAGGTACCGTGATCCTGTTGGCAATAGATGATCAGGATGTTATAACTGAAGCACGAAAAATGCAGGGGGTCTCGATATTTGCCAGGGTTAAAGCCTTTAGCGGTTTAACAGGGAAAGAGGTAGAACAATTGCTGGATGAAGCGCTATTGAAAAACTACAATAGATATACGCAAAAAGCATTAAAAAATGCTTATGAAAATTTTGTCGCTTTTAATAAAGAAAAATCTGAAAAAAATGAAATGGAAGCATCAGTTTAAATGGTTTAAATTTTTTAAGATATAAGGAGGAAACTAAATGACAACTTTTTTTGAACAACTGGCCAGAGGAGCCGACTGGTTTATGAACCTGTTTAGAGCAGGAGGAGACGTTTTTATTGCTTTTATGACTGGAATAGTACCGCTGCTAATAGCCTTGCTGGTAGTAATGAATGCAGTAATAGTAATGATCGGTACGGACAAGGTGGAAAGATTTGCATCTAAGTCAGCAAGCAACCCAGTATCAAGGTATTTGTTGCTGCCTTTAATCGGAACTTTTGTATTTGCAAACCCGATGACGCTTTCACTAGGAAGATTCTTGCCTGAAAAATACAAGCCGAGCTATTATGCAGCATCGAGTTTTTCCTGCCATACAATGAATGGTTTGTTCCCACATGTTAATCCAGGTGAATTGTTTGTATTCTTAGGCATAGCCAATGGCATAACCGCGTTGGGGCTTAATACGGCAGATCTAGCCATCAGATATTTCTTGGTAGGCATGGCAACAAACTTCTTCAGAGGATGGGTTACAGACTTTACTACAATGATTGTTGAAAAGCAGCAGGGGATATCGCTTAGCAATGTTATTGAAATTAATGAGTAAATTCGAGGAGGATTATGCCATGGATTATAGAAAAATCAAAATAACAAAAGGATCAGGCGGCTGGGGTGGCCCTTTGATTATCGAACCAAATGAAACAAAGAACAAAGTAGTTTATATAACAGGTGGTGCAAGGCCTGAAGTCGCTGTTAAAATTGCTGAAATGACAGGTTGTGAGTTGGTAGATGGATTTAAGACTGGAGTGCCGGACAAGGAAGTTGCATGTGCCGTCATCAACTGTGGAGGAACATTAAGATGCGGGATATTTCCCCAGAAGAACATAATGACTATAAACATCATGGCAACCGGCAGGAGCGGACCTTTGGCAATGTATATAAAGGAAGACAATTACGTTTCTGCAGTAAAAGAAAATAACTTAGAGTATATAGATTAGGAGGATTTGGAATGGCAAAGTACGATACAGATAAAAAAATAAGTCAACAAAGCCAGGGGCTTGTTGCAAAAGTAGGTATTGGAATAGGAAAGATAACGGCAATTTTTTTCCAAGCGGGAAGAAATACCATAGATACAGTACTCCATACGATACTTCCTTTCATGGCGTTTGTAGCGACGTTGATCGGGATAATAAATGCTTCAGGTGTAGGTTCGTGGTTTGCGAATCTGCTTACACCACTAGCTGACAATGTCATTGGGCTGATAATAATATCACTGATATGTTCTTTTCCGTTGTTGTCACCTTTTCTTGGGCCTGGTGCAGTAATAGCGCAGATCATAGGTGTGTTGATAGGGGTAGAGATAGGAAATGGATCGATTCCGCCACACTTGGCATTACCGGCTTTATTTGCCATAAACGCACAAGCAGCCGCTGACTTTATTCCGGTAGGTTTAGGTTTAGCTGAAGCAAAACCAGAGACTGTTGAAGTCGGGGTGCCTTCAGTGCTATATGGGAGATTCTTAACAGGTGCGCCTACGGTAGTCATAGCGTGGTTGGCAAGTGTAGGACTTTATAGCTAAGGGTATGGATGAAAACATGACAACTGTGTATAAAACGATAATACAGGATATTGGGAAAAATGCCGGAGATTTTCTCGAGTATAAAATGATTGTTATTTTTAAAGATAACGCGCCACAGGAGCTAAAAGATTATTGTTATATTCATCATTTTAATAAGCTGGATAGTACGATAAAAGAAGGGAATACTCTTTTAATAGATGGTGAAGAATACAAAGTTACAGCAGTGGGAAGCCTGGTAAATGAAAATCTAAAGGAACTGGGGCATATAACCTTCAAGTTCTCAGGAGAGACGGAAGCAGAAGTGCCGGGTACTCTTTACTTGGAAGATAAAGAAATTGGCAACATATCAATAGAATCAGTTTTAGAGATAATCGAATAAATCAGACTTATAACAAGAGCCCTGCCGATACCGGCAGGGCTCTTGTCTCCATAAAAATATTTGTTTATAAAAAAGTTGGAAGATTGACTCAACCAAAATATTTATCTGGTACTTTGATGAATTTTGCTATCTCGGGATTTGTCTTTAATGTTTCGATTTCCTCTTTGGTAAGCAGAGTGAACTTATCTCTCTTTGCGTCAACGGTACAGAAAAAACCAAAAGGCTCATCTGAAGTGTTTATCAGCTGGTGCCATGCATTAGGAGGAACTACGATTAAATCCATTGGCTTGGCATCGAATATCTCGTCGTTTACGATGATTTTACCTACGCCCCTGGCTATGACCACCACGTGTACGTGTTCGTGTTTTTCCAAAGTTGAGAAACCGTCTTTTGCGCATTCGAAATACCTAAGGTGAAAATCAGTGTTGGCTTCATGCTCTACCAGATTTTGTCTAGAAGTCTCGTTGAAGGTTACCGGGCCGTCTTCCCCTGAGGGCTTGTAGTCTATTTTTGTGATTCCGTCCCAGTTGAAGTCATTGAATTTAAAGAATACTTGACTCATTATCCTACCTCCGAAATCCATCAGGATTTTATTTTTTTGATATTATCTTAGCACACTAACTGCTTGGTAATACAATCATATAAAAATTCAAGACCCATGGCAACGGTTATATGGGATAAATCAATAAATAAGCTCAATAAACGAGCAGATGCTCGCGTATGCTGGGAAGAACTGGAGAAACTAATTTCAAGAAATCCACAAATAAACAATATTTCTGACTTGAACAAATGTTCAATGTGAGGTATAATAATTAGTAGTTAAAGGATTACAACAGGGAAGAAGGGGTGGAATATGGATTATTCAAAGAATCTTTTGATCAAAGTATGCGAATTCTACTATAACATGAACATGAACCAACAGCAAATTGCAAATAAATTGAATATATCTAGAGTAAAGGTATCAAGGCTCTTAAGCGAAGCCAAGAACAAGGGAATCGTCAAAATAGAAATCAGATATCCCGGAGACAACTGCATTCAAACGGAGGGTCTTTTGGAAAATAGATATGGTCTGGAGGAAGCTGTAATAATTTCTTCAAAGGACAAGTCGGAAGATCTCGTGTTTTCGGAGGTCACAAAAATAGCCGCAGAATTCATGGAAGAAAAGATTACCCCAAAGGATATAATCGGCTTAGCTTGGGGGAGAACTATAAAAAACATGACATATAGGATTCCCCAGATAAACAAGGGCAAGCATGCGGTACAGCTATTAGGCAACATCGGATCAATAGATGTAAGTGGAGACGTGATAGTCAGAAAAATTGCAAATGCCTTGGGAACCAGCATGTCCCTTCTGCCTGCTCCTGCTATTGTAGACAGCAAGCATATAAAAGAAGCTATTATGAGCGACGGCAAGATAAAAAGCATATTTGAAGATCAGAAGAAATGCACCATTGCTTTTGTAGGAATCGGCGAAGCTAACGAAAAGTCGATTTTAGTTGAAACAGGCTACTTAAAAGAAGAGGATTTAACAGATCTTAAAAATGCAAAGGCTAAAGGTGAGATCTGCGGAAGATTCATAGACGAAAAGGGAGAGCTATGCAAATGCTCCATTGATGAGAGAGTCCTGGGGATTTCTTTCGAAGATTTAAAAAACATACCCCTGGTGGTGGCTATCGCCACAGGAAAAGAGAAGGCTGAAGCTATGAAGGCGGTTTTGAAAAGTGGAGCTGTCAACGTTTTGATAACCGATGAAGTAACTGCAAGCCTATTATGATGTGAACAATGCATGCAAATGCAATAAATTTTATAGAGGAAGGTGAAATCATGGCACATGTTGTAAACATGCCCCAGATTGGTCTTAATGAAGAGAGCAACATGATAAGCTCCTGGCAAAAGGAAGTAGGGGACAAGGTTTCCGTTGGAGACGTGTTGTTTTCAATTGAAACTGACAAGTCTTCAATGGATGTTGAATCCGAGTTTGAAGGAGTGCTGTTAAAAAAGTTCTACGATGAGTGGGATGCATGTGAGGTGCTTACTCCCGTTTGTATTATCGGAGAAGAAGGGGAGGATGTAAGCGATTACGTTGTTGGGGAAGATAAACCTGCTGAAAGCAAGCCTTTAGAAGAAGCGAAAGAAGTAAAAGAGGTTTCGGTGGAAGTTTCAAAAATAGATGAACAACCCTCTGAAACAGAAAAAATCTTCACAGGTATTTCTCCCAGAGCTAAAAATCTAGCAAAGAAGCAGGGAGTAGATTTTAATCTCGCAAAAGGCAGCGGACCATACGGAAGGATAATAGAAAGAGACATATATAAGCTTATGAAGGAAGGCCCTGTAGCTACAAAAGCAGCCGCTCTTTCAGGGAAGGATGCCTCGGTAGAAGGAACGGGAATGGGTGGAAAGGTAACCACTTCTGATTTAGGCAAGCAGGCGATTGGGGAATCAACAGGCGCAAAAACTGAAAGCGAATACTCGATAGAGAAGCTTTCCAATGTTCGCAAGATCATATCTGCAAATCTGGTGGCATCGCTGCAAAATACTGCCCAGTTGACATTAAACGCATCTTTTGATGCAACTGAAATCTTAAACTACAGGCAGATAGTCAAGGCAAACAGCGATGAGGACGTAGCGAAGATAACATTAAATGATATGGTGATGTACGCAGTAGCAAGGACGGTGAAGGATTTTTCATATATGAATGCGCATTTGGTGGACGAGGAAATGAGGATGTTTAAAGATGTAAACTTGGGCTTTGCTTGCGACTCGCCGAGAGGGCTGATGGTTCCCACGCTAAGGGGGGCAAACAAGCTCAGTCTCCTGGAAGTGTCAAAAGGCATAAAGACTCTTGCAGGACAGTGCCAACAAGGCAATATCGACCCGGCAAAGCTTCAGGGAGCCACGTTCACCGTAACGAATTTAGGGAACCTTGGGGTAGAAAACTTCACCCCGGTAATCAATCCCCCACAGACGGGAATTCTAGGCATTGGGAAAATAGAATATAAAATCAAAAAGACTGAGGATGGATTTGTCAATTATCCTGCTATGTATCTTTCTTTGACCATAGACCACAGGGCAGTTGATGGTGCTCCTGGAGCAAGATTCATACAGTCGCTTATGGAGAACCTGGAGAACTTCAGCGTTTTGCTGGCAAAATAAAGGAGGCTTACGATGTACGATTTAATCGTTGTCGGAGGAGGTCCGGCAGGATATATATCAGCTGAGAGGGCAGGTCATGGTGGACTTAAGACCCTGCTCATAGAAAAAGCAAGTGTGGGAGGGGTCTGCTTAAATGAAGGATGCGTGCCTTCCAAGACGCTTTTGCATTCGGCAAAGATCTACGACTATGCAAAGGGTGGAGAAAAATACGGAGTATGCTGCAAAGAGGTATCCTACGATCAGGATAAGGTTATCGATAGAAAAGATGGAGTAGTAAAAAAGCTGGTAGGGGGCGTAAAAGCCGCATTAAAAGCAAATAATGTAGAGCTTTTGGAAGCTGATGCCCATATAAAGGGAAAAGACAAGGAAGGATTTTTGGTCGAGGCTGGCGGACAAGTCTACAAAGCCAAATACCTGCTGATTGCAACAGGCTCAGGCGTGCTCGTGCCGCCCATACCTGGTCTGAGAGAAGGGCTTGATGAAGGCGCAGTTCTTACAAATAAAGAGATTTTAAGTCTAAGAGAGATACCAGAAAGCCTGGTAGTAATCGGCGGAGGAGTAATAGGACTTGAAATGGCATCCTACTACAACAGCGTAGGAAGCAAAGTCACCGTGGTGGAGATGCTTGAAAAAATAGCAGGTCAAAATGATGAAGAGTTAAGCCGCATACTCCAGGGAAACTTAAAGTCAAAGGGAATAGAGTTTATTCTCGGAGCAAAGGTAACTAAAGTGGATGGAAACAAAGTTGTGTTTGAAAAGGAAGGCAAGGAAAGGGAGGTTTCCGGGTCGAAGATACTTTTAAGCATCGGTCGAAGACCGACGACTGAGGGAATAGGACTGGAAAACATTTCGGTTAACATGAAACGTGGAGCTGTCGTTACCGATGAGCAGATGAAGACCAATATCCCCGGAGTATATGCAGCAGGAGATGTAAACGGTAAATCCATGCTTGCCCACACTGCTTACAGGGAAGGGGAAGTCGCGATAAACAATATCTTAGGAAAGAAAGACATTATGAGATACCAGGCCGTACCTTCTGTTATTTATACGCATCCTGAGGTTGCAAGCGTAGGGGAGACTGAAAGCACAGCGAAAGATAAGGGTCTGGATTTTACAGTCAAAAAGATCTCCAATAATTACAGCGGACGATACATGGCGGAAAATGAACGGGGAGACGGCATAACCAAGATCTTGATAGATAATGAGTACGACAGGATAATAGGAGTTCAAATCATAGGTAGCTATGCATCGGAAATAATATACGGAGCAGGACTGATGATAGAGACGGAACTTCCGGTAGGAGATATAAAAGAACTGGTATTTCCCCATCCTACGGTTAGCGAAGTCATCAGGGAAGCACTTTTTAGTTAAATAAAGGAGGATAATAATGACAAAGAGCATATTTATAAATCCAAAGGAAATAAGAAAACCCGGACAGCTTGAGTTTAAGCCAATTATGTTAAATCAGTATCAAAAAAAGGTATCAGACGTAAAAGATGAATTTTCAAAAGAAGAACTCGTCAAAATGTACCGTGACATGACAATGATCAGGGAATTTGAAACAATGATACAGGATTTAAGATCTACAGGAGCTTACGAAGGAATCAAATATGACTATTCAGGTCCGGCGCACTTGTACATAGGCCAGGAAGCTACTGCGGTGGGACAGGCATTTACTCTTGATAAAAACGACTTGGTTTTCGGAACCCATAGAAGCCACGGTGAGCTTATAGCAAAGGGAATGAGCGCCCTTGAAAAATTAAGTGACGACGAGCTCGTAAAAATAATGGAAGAGTCGAGTGGCGGTGACCAGCTTAAAGTTGTGGAAAAGGATTTTGAGGGAAGCGTAAAGGACTTGGCTGCAAAGTTCTACATGTACGGAATCACAGCTGAAATATTCGGCAGGAAAAACGGATTTGCACAGGGACTTGGAAACTCTATGCATGCGTTTTTCATACCATTTGGAGTATATCCAAACAACGCCATAGTAGGGGGCAGCGCTCCTGTTGCATTGGGAGCAGCCCTTTACAAGAAGATAAACAAACAAAGCGGCATAGTAATAGCAAATGCAGGCGATGGATCATTGGGATGCGGCCCTGTCTGGGAGTCCATGAGCATGGCTGGAATGGATCAGCTTAAAGTGCTATGGGATGAAGCCCATAAAGGTGGTCTTCCTATCGTATTTAACTTCAACAACAATGGATACGGCATGGGAGGTCAAACTGTGGGTGAAACCATGGCCTACCAGACACTTGCAAGAGTAGGAGCAGGAATAAACCCTGAACAGATGCATGCAGAGAGAATCGATGGGTACAATCCATTGGCGATAATAGATGCTCTTAAGAGAAAAAGAGAGATACTAAAAAAGGGAGATGGCCCGGTTCTTTTAGATGTAGTTACCTACAGGCTCTGTGGACACTCCACATCCGACACAGGCCCTTACAGGTCAAAAGAGGAGCTAGAAGCATGGACGTCTATGGATTCTATGAAGGATTTCAAAGCCCAGTTGATAGAAGCAAGCGTGGCCACTGAAGAGGAGCTTGCCGCGGTTGAACAAAACACTAAAAAACTTATCGTTGACGTATTCAAGCTGACTATAGATGATGAAGTTTCGCCAAGAATGGACATATTTGCCCAACCTGATTCCATCGAAAAGTACATGTTTTGCAATGAGAAAAAGGAAAAGATGGCAGAGGGTGAACCTGATGTTCTTGCGCCTAAGGAAGAAAACTCGAGAATACAGAGAATGGCAAAAAAAGAACGTGTGGGCATGAAAGACGGAAAACCGGTTCCTTCGGTTAAAGTGGTCCAGTTTAGAGACGCAGTGTTCGAATCGCTAATGGATAAGTTCTATACCGACCCGACCCTAATAAGCTTTGGAGAAGACTTGAGAGACTGGGGAGGAGCTTATGGAGTTTACAAGAACATGGAAGAATCCATTCCTTATCACAGACTTTTCAACTCGCCGATATCTGAATCTGCAATAGTGGGAGCGGCAGTAGGATATGCTATGCTTGGAGGAAGAAGCGTTCCTGAGCTTATGTACTGCGATTTTATGGGCAGGGCAGGAGATGAGATTTTCAACCAGCTGGCAAAATGGCAATCCATGACAGCAGGACAGCTGAAGATGCCTGTAGTCCTAAGGGTTTCGGTAGGAGCAAAATATGGGGCCCAACATTCTCAGGACTGGTCTTCCCTTTGTGCCCATGTTCCTGGACTTAAAGTTGTTTTCCCGGCAACTCCATACGATGCAAAAGGTCTTTTAAATTCGGCTTTAAACGGAACAGATCCAGTGGTGTTCTTTGAAAGCCAAAGATTATATGGAGTAGGTGAGATGTTTAATCCTGAGGGGGTACCTGAAGAATATTATGAAATCCCCATAGGAGAACCGGATATAAAAAGAGTAGGAAAAGACATAACCATACTTAGCATCGGTGCTACTTTATATAATGCCATGAAAGCAGCCGAAGAGCTCGAGGACAAATATGGAATCAGCGCAGAAGTGATAGATGCAAGAAGCGTAGTGCCATTTAACTACGAGCCTGTAATTGAGTCTGTCAAAAAGACGGGCAGGATACTTCTCACAAGCGACGCTTGCCAAAGAAACTCTGTCTTGAATGACTTTGCTCAGAACATTTCCGAGCTGGCATTTGATTACTTGGATGCGCCTCCGGTAGTTGTGGGGGCGAGGAACTGGATAACTCCAATATACGAACTTGAAGATCATTTCTTCCCTCAACCTGACTGGATATTAGACGCCGTAAATGAGAAGATTCTCCCACTGGAAGGTCATAAGCCGAAGTTCAACTTTACCAAAGGAGAACAGATAAGAAGAAACCAATTGGGTGTTTAAAACAATAGAATCAAGATATGAAACCCCGCTTACATGGCGGGGTTTTTCTGTATCTTTTATTTGTCGTTATATTTTTTGATTTTTTCAAAAGCCTCATTGCTGATTACGTGTTCCATGCGACAAGCATCTTCTTCCGCAGTTTTTTCAGATACACCGATATTTATAAGGAAGTCCTTTATGGCTCTATGTCTATCGTAGATTTCTGCAGCTTTTTTTTGTCCCTCTTCTGTTAGCTCGATTATTCCGGATTTGCCCATAGTTATCAGGTTGTCCTTTTTTAAAAGTGACATGGCTCGGCTGATGCTGGCTTTTGTATATTCAAGCTTGTGGGCAATATCTATGGATCGGACTTGACCAAGCTCTTTTTGTAAAAGGAGGATTGTCTCCAAATAATTTTCTCTAGATTCTTGTACCTTCATATTTTCCTCCTGTAAGTATTTTAATAATAAATTAATCTTATCATTTTTTATGTTGGTTTACAATCTCCCGAATACTTTAGTCAAAGTATTGACAAAGTCGAGTTAGCTGTGGTAAACTTCGGTTATTAAATTGAGTTAGCATACACTAACTGAACGGACCAACGGGAAGGAGGATAATTATGAGCTTAAATAAAGTCGAAAAAGGCAAGTACTACAAAATCAAGTCAGTGCCGGACATGGACATTCTAAAATCATTGGGTGTCAGGGAAAACGATACTGTATTTAAAAAGCACACATATATCTGGGGAGGACCTACTCTTCTCGAGATTGATTCAAGAGAGATTGCTATAAGCAATGCCATTGCCTCGTCCATAAGCGTAGAGGAGAGTGAAGTTGCTTGAGTTGCCATGATATAAATGAAAAGGAAATAAAGAAGCATCTATCTCAAAAAAACAAGATTCTTCTGATGGGAAACCCCAATGTAGGCAAGAGCGTGTTTTTCAGCCGCATGACCGGGATGGATGCCATTAGCTCAAATTACTCAGGAACTACGGTAAGCTATACCCAGGGGGATATGAAACTTTCTGATAAGGGATATACACTGATAGACGTGCCTGGAGTATTTTCTTTAAAATCTACTTCAGAAGCCGAAGATGTGGCAGAAAAATTTTTATCCAGTGAACCGGAAGCCATAATTTGCGTCTTGGATGCCACGAACCTTCAAAGGAGCCTGGAGCTTGCGTTGGAGCTTAAATCCTACGGCATCCCTACAGCATATGCCCTTAATTTTTTAGATGTAGCCAAAAGAGAAGGAATAGAGATCAATGTTGGGATGCTTTCAAAGCTTTTAGATTCTCCTGTAGTTGAGACAATAGCAGTTAAATCATCTGGGTTTGAGGAGCTTAAAGAGGCTGTTGTAGAACTTTTGAAAAAAGCAGAATGCAGAGGATGCGAAAAGTCGGGCTGTGGATCTTGTCCCAAAGGGCGAGAAGAGATTTATGATACAGCTAGGGAAATTACAAAGAAGGTAAGAAAAACAAATGCTAAAGCGGACAGAAATAAGACTAGAATCAGCGATTGGATGATAAGACCGTCCACAGGAGTTCCAATTGCGGTCTTAATTATGGCCTTGTCTTTGGGAATGATCGTAGGAGGAGGAAAAGCCCTTAGGGCTGTATTTTTTCTTCCGTTGGTTAATGGTATAATCGTTCCTTTTTTCAAGAATATATTTACATCTATAATACCTGAAGGAATAATACAAAACGTGCTTATTGGCGAGTACGGAATATTTGTTATTGGGTTCGAATGGCCTATAGCGCTTATATTTCCATACGTATTTTTATTTTATGTCGTATTTTCATTTTTGGAAGATATGGGGTATCTGCCGAGACTTGGAATACTTTTTGACAACCTTATGAGCAGGTTTGGAATGCAAGGCGGGAGCATAATAAATATCATGATGGGATATGGCTGTGCAATTCCTGCAATAATCGGAACTAGGGCATGCACTACAAAAAAAGAGCGCTTGGTCGTTACTACATTAGTATGCGTGACCATACCGTGCATATCCCAAACAGGTGCATTGATCGAGCTTATAAGCAGCAAATCATATTTGATTTTTTTACCTCTAGCACTGATTTCATTGATAGTGTTCATATCGGTGGCGAGCTTAGCAGGACGGTTTATAAACGGAAAGGTCGACCCCATGATAATACAAATTCCCAACCTGTTGATCCCCGATAAAAAAACATACGGGAAAAAACTAATGATAAGAATGAAGCATTTTTTAATAGAAGCAGAAGGGCCTATGTTTTTTGCAATAGTCATAGCAGCTTTGTTTAAAGAAACCGGCTTTCTGGATGTAATCGCAGCAGCATCATCCCCTTTGGTACAAGGGTGGCTTGGACTTCCCCAGCAGGCGGCAGATGGCTTGTTACTGGGCATCGTGAGGCGGGAAATGTCAATCGCTCCATTAGTAGGGCTAAACCTTACGTCGCTGCAAGTACTGGTAGCTGGGTTGGTGTCGTTGTTTTACTTGCCGTGTCTTTCAGTTTTCGGCATCATAGCTTCCGAATTCAATGCTAAAACCGCTGCTGGCATTGCCGTGGCAACTACGTGCTTTGCATTTTTGATCGGTGGCTTGGTAAACCAAATTGGATTGAGGTTGTTTTAAATATGGAAAGTGAGTGAAAAAATGGTTATGACAAGGTTCACCCAGTATCTAGAGGATAAAGTGACCCAAAGCAAGATTCTTTTTTCAGGACTTCTGCGTTGTTATATGAAAGTAATAAAAAACGAAGCAGAGCTTGCAGGAATAGACAAAGACGACCATGTGCTTTTCATAGGAGGAGGAGCTGCTCCTTGCTCGGCGATAGCCATGCAAAAGCTCACAGGAGCTAAAGTCACCGTTATCGACAATGATAGGGATTGTATACGAAAATCAAAGGCTTTGGCAAAAAAAATGAATTTCAGCAAAGACATGATTAAAATCAAGCACATGGAAGGGGAATTTGTGGATGCCGGGGATTATAGCGTGATACATCTGGCTTTGCAAGTATCTCCAAAAGAAAAGGTCCTGGATAGAGTATATAAAACAATGAAACCTAATACTAGAGTTTTGGTCAGACATCCTAAAGAGAGCAGAAAGTGTTTTTATGACGTGAATTTAAGAAAAAGGTGCTCAGAATGCAGTATGGTGGAACATAAAAACTTTACAAATATTCAAGCTACGGCAATGTACTTGTGATGGAAAAAATAAAAAAGTATATTTATCTCGCAATAGCTTTACTGTTGGTCGTTATATTTAGGCAATTAAATATGACTCAGATAAAAGAAGATTTATTGCTTTTGCCCCCGGTTTTTTTAGTGTTATTGATAGCTTTACAGGTGTTTACCCAGACTATTATAAGCCTCCAGTGGTGTACTATATTGGAATGGAATGGCATGAGCCTTGGGTTTTGGAAGATGCTTTTAATAAATTTCAGAAGCTCAATTGTCGAAGCGATAACTCCGGGAGCTAAAATCGGTGGAGAAGCTTACAAGACAGTAGCATTAAAAAGGGAGCTAAGCTGTACGATGGAAAAATCAGCTTCCATAGTTGCTTTACAGAAAATGTTCAGCTTTTTCGGACTGACATCCCTTGCCGGATTCAGCGGGCTGTATTTTTTTATAATCAATGTCGATAATGGGAAAAACATTGGATGGGTTTTAGGATCCCTGGTAATGGCAGCTGTCTTAGGTTTAATGATTTATTCGTTTTTAAACCCCACGGCTGCAGGAGAAAAACTCAAAGGGAAAAACAAGATAGGCAAAATAGCTAAAAGTTTTTTTATTAGCTACGGAATATGTGTAACAAATATAAAGGAAAAACCATTTGGAGTGTTTAAGCAGTTGCTTATGACGTTTACTATGTGGATGACTTATCCTGTAAAACTATACATAATACTTTTGGCATTTAGCATTGATATAAGTATGTTGGGGGTAATCGCAATAACCTTTGGAGCTTATGTTGTCGGTACTTTGCCGGTAACGCCAGGAGGCATCGGAGGCTTTGAAATGACAATGTGTGGATTATTAGCGATGGTAAGTGGGGTAGGATTGGAACAGGCATTGGTAATATCCGTAATCTTCAGATTCATAACATTTTGGTTGGTAGTAGGAAGTGGGATTGTATTGACCGGGCTAGAGAAGATGCTGTTGTTCAAAAAAGAGGGATTGTATGATTAAGAATTTGCCGAATATCATGACAATGATAAATATATCTTTGGGAAGTCTCGCGGTGATCCTGCTTCTAGATAACAATCACGATGGAGTGTTATTGCCGGCGGCTTTTATTATCGCCGGAGGGATAATAGATGGACTAGATGGAAAGGTAGCGCGGTGGCTAAAAGCTGAAAGCGAGATGGGAAAACAGCTGGACTCCCTGGCTGACTTGATAACTTTTGGAATAGCCCCTGTCTGTCTGTTTATAAGCACCGATCTCTTAAGCCTGGGGGTTTCAGGTTACTCGGCACTTATATTTTACCCCGTATGCGGGGCTTTCAGGCTTGCGAGATACAATGTGGAGAGCTGTAACAAGTCCTTTACCGGAGTGCCGATAACCGTATGTGGAATGTCTCTTGCAGTTTTGCGATTGGCGTGCGAATCATATCATGTGGCGACGATGAATTTAAGTGGGCTTCTTGCCGTTGTCATATTTATCTGCTCACTTTTGATGATAAGCAGGATAAAGGTTCCAAGGCTAAACCATAAAAATTGTGCATGAGAGACTTGTTAATTAAAACCTATGAACATATTTAACCCTGCGAAGGCGGGGTTTTATTTATTGCATAATATTTTAGTGGAGTGTAAAATAATTATATTATATGATCGGAGGAACAAGCTTAAATGGAATTTAACAGGCGCAGGCAATTAGCCACGGATTATTATCAGCTTAGTATGAGCAATGTTTATGTCAATGAAGGAAAGGACGAAGATATCGCAGTATTTGACCTGTTTGTAAGAAGCAACCCATTCAACGGCGGGTATCTGGTATGCGCCGGGCTGGAGCAGGTAGTTGATTATCTCACGAATCTTAAATTTGACGAAAAAGATATAGATATACTAAAGAACAACCACCCGGAGCTGACAGAAAAATTCTTGGATTATCTGAGAAATTTCCGTTTCACAGGGGAAATTTACGGGATACCTGAGGGCTCTATAGTTTTTCCTCACGAGCCTTTGATTCGAATAAAAGCTCCTTTGATACAGGCTCAAATAATAGAAACACCACTTCTCAGCATCGTTAATCATCAGACTCTAATTGCTACCAAGGCCGCTAGGATAGTACAGGCAGCAGAAGGAGATGCGGTGCTTGAATTTGGCTTAAGGCGTGCCCATGGATCTGAAGCTGGACTTTATGGAGCCAGAGCCGCTGTTATCGGGGGCTGTGTGGGGACAAGCAATGTGGAAAGTGAAGACCTTATAAAGCTGCCTGCCAAAGGTACCATGTCTCATAGCTATGTATTAAGCTATGCCTCGGAATACGATGCGTTTTGGACATATACCAAGTACAATCAGGACAACCTGATTTTCCTGGTAGATACTTACAACACTTTGGAATCAGGGGTGCCAAATGCCATAAGAGTATTCTCAAAACTGAGGGATGAAGGCAGACTTCCGAAAACCTACGGAATAAGGCTTGATTCTGGGGACTTGGCTTATTTGAGCAAGGAGGCAAAAACCATGCTGGTCGAAAATGGATTTGATGATGCTGTGATCAGCGCGTCTTCTGATCTTGACGAGTACCTTGTGAGGGATTTAAAGCTTCAGGGAGCTCAGATAAATCTTTGGGGAGTAGGCACTAAACTTATAACAGCGTACGATCAGCCGGCACTGGGTGCCGTTTACAAACTGGCCCAAATCGATAGCAAAGGGGAAATTACAAATAAGCTTAAGATATCTAATGATCCCGGGAAAATAACCAATCCAGGCTACAAAAGGGTGGTGAGGTTGTACGACAAGGATTCAAACAAGGCCTTGGCGGATTTGATAATGCTTGATGACGAGAAAATTGATGAAAAAAAGCCCCTTACCATCTTCCATCCGGTTCACACATGGAAGAAAAGGGTGCTGACTAATTTTTATGTAAAGGAAATGATGGTTCCGGTCATAATCGACGGCAAACCTGTGTATAAATCTCCTTCCATAAGTGAAATGCAGCAACATTTGAAAAACGAGTTTGAAACCATGTGGCCAGCAACTACAAGATTTACCAATCCCCATGAATATCATGTGGATTTATCTGACAAGCTTTGGAACATGAAGCTTGGGATACTTAACCAGTGAAAGTGGAAAGTTGGAAAGGAAAAACCTTTTTACCACGAAGGACACTAAGTGGTTGTAGGGTAGGGTCTCTGTGCCCTACCACAGACCCCAATAAAACTCCATCCAAACTTACATCTTAATCACTTAAATCTTAAAACTTTTTACCGAGACGAAGTTTCATTTCTCGACTGCGTAGCAGTCATTTCCCGTGCGGCAGAGCCGGACAATAAACAGTCGCTTCAGCGACTAATACGACTGTTTCCCAACCGTGCTTAAGGCACTTTAGACTAGCGAAGATATTCTCACTCTTCGCTTTCTTCATCGTCCATATCACCCTCTTCTTCAAGGGTCTGAATCTCTTCCTCTTCCTCAACTAAATAAATTATCCTCAATATATTGGTCTCGAGCCCCAGCCTATCCTGAAGCTCACGTGAGATTTCGAGGTTAACTTCCGTTCCCGGGCTTAGATCTCTGAACATGTAAGTCGCAGAAGAAATATTTGCTTCGTCTATCCCGGATGTTTCCGAGGGCCTGACATCTAAAAATTGGATGTGATTTGAAAAAAGGCTGCCGCTTAATTTGCCCAGGTTTCGTATTTGTGCAGGCAATGCCCTATATTGATTTTGTGCCTCTTCTACAGTGATGCTGAAAGTATCAACATCCAGTTCTATCAATCCGTCGGAGCTGATGTCCTCTTCATTCACCTGGACCATGTAGTTCCATTCCATTTTCGCCAATGTCAAAAGATCTGCTTCAGAAACGTAACCGGTCATGATTTGGATAAAATCCCTATTATATTGGATTTGGCTGTTCAGTTCCTCGATATCCTCTTCCAGGCCTGTTATTTTTTCGTTTAGTCTTTCTATTCTTGATTCAAGCTCAATTATCTTCGAGTCTTTTATGGCATCTTCATCCTCTACCGGGGACTTGTCTTGACAACCGGAAAAAATAACTAGAGAGGAAATTGCAAGTATTATAAAAATCTTTTTTATCAAAAGAACACCTCCGTGTTTTGCAGGTATTTCCTACAAAAATTCATGATAATTTTAACACAATTAAGAAATTTAATCAAATAAAGGCGAAAGCAGCATGCCCAATATTTTGCTACTATTTATTACTAATTAAAATAGATTTATGGTATAATATTGTCATATTAAGCCAAGTGTAATGTGCTTGGATATACTTCATGAGAGAAACGCCGGCCGCATGTAAGATGGCCGGCGAACCTATAACTACAAGGGGATGATGAAATGTTATATGAAGAAAAATGTCAAAATTGGTTAAAAAGCGATTATGTAAAAGAAGAGGATAAAGAGGAGCTTAAAAAAGTCCTTAATGACCCAAAGGAGCTGGAAGACAGGTTTTATAGAAACCTCGAGTTTGGTACTGCAGGCCTAAGGGGCATAATGGGAATGGGCACCAATAGGATGAATACATATATCGTAGACATAACTACTCAAGGGCTGGCAAACTATATTTCAAAGTGGGGACAAAAGGCAATGGAAAGAGGCGTGGTAATTGCCTATGACTCTAGAAACAATTCGGAGTTATTTGCCGAAACAGCAGCGTTGGTCCTGGCAGGCAACAATATCAATACATATCTATTTGATTCCTTGCGTTCGGTACCTCAGCTCTCCTACGCTATCAGAAAGCTGGGCTGTGTCAGCGGCATCGTCATCACGGCAAGCCACAATCCACCTGCATACAACGGTTACAAGGTTTACTGGGAAGAGGGCTATCAACTGCCCCCACAGGCAGCGGATGAAATCAGCGAAGAAATTAACAAGATAATGGATTTCAGCGCAATAAGAAAAACAGATAAAACAGCAGCTTTAGACAAAGGACTTTTAAAGATAATATCCGAAGAGATAGATGGACCTTACATAAATGAAATATTAAAAGGCATCACAAGAAAGGAGCTTATTGACAAATACGGTGAGGATATAAATATCGTCTACACGCCACTTCATGGATCCGGCAACGTGCCTCTTAGAAGAGCGTTAAAAGAAGCAGGATTCAAAAACGTTCATGTAGTTAAGGAGCAGGAGCTTCCTGACGGAAACTTTCCTACTGTCAAAGAGCCAAACCCTGAAAAGCCTGATGTATTCAAGCTAGCTATAGAGCTGGCCAATGAAAAAGGCGGAGACATACTTATGGGTACCGACCCTGATGCGGACAGACTGGGAGTAGCATATAAAAATCGGGATGGGGGTTACACTAACCTTACCGGAAACGAGATAGGGATTTTACTCGTAAAATATATGTTAACTACCATGAAGGAACAAAATAGACTCACTGACAAAGGAGTGATCATCAAGAGCATTGTTTCCACTGAGCTGGTAGAGGATATAGCAAAAAGCTACGGGGTGAAGCTGATCAATACTTTGACGGGTTTTAAATATATCGGCGAGCTGATTGAAGAATATTCAAAGACAAAAGTCAAGGATTTCATCATGGGTTTTGAGGAAAGTTACGGATATCTTTTAGGAACCCACTGTAGGGACAAGGATGCCATAATGACTGCCCTGGTACTTTCAGAGATGGTACTATACTATAAGGAGCATGATAAGGATCTTGGGGAAGTCTTGGACGATATTTACAAGGAGTACGGATATTGCATCGACCATATAATATCATTTGAAATGGCGGGCAAGGAAGGCGCCGGAAAGATCCAAAAGATCGTGGACTATTTCAGAAGAAGCATGCCGATGAAGTGGAATGATAAAAAAGTGACGGTTATAGAAGATTACCAGCTGGCAAAAAGAAACATAGTGGGAGAAGGAGCAGAAGATATAACGCTGCCAAAATCCAACGTGATAAAAGCTTATTTGGAGGACGGCACTTGGTTTTGCATCAGGCCTTCCGGCACAGAGCCAAAAATCAAGATATATTTTTCAGTAAGGGGCAATAGCAGGGATGAAGCGAAGATAAGCCTCGAGGAGCTGGTTAAAGAAATAAGGCAGCAAGTTGATGGAGTAATGGCCTGATGGACAGCAACCTGTTAGAAAAGTATGCAAGAACCTTGATTCAGTACTCGCTTTCAGTAAAAAAGGGAGATTTGGTAGTCATCCAAGGGTATAAGGAAGCTATGCCCTTGATTGAACTTTGCTACAGGGAAGTCCTAAATGCCGGAGCACATCCTCACGTTTTGATGCGGCACCAGCTGGATGAAATCCTCTTAAAAGTAGGAAGGGACGATCAGCTATCTTTTGAAAACCCGATATCAGAAGCTGTGATAATGAATGCTGACAAGATTTTGAACATCGGTGGATCTTCAAACACCAAGTATTTAAGCGGAGTTGAGCCCAAAAGGATCGCTTATTACCGTAAAAGCGGAAAAAGGCTCAACGAGCTGTACATGAACAGGGTGGACAATAATGAGCTTGATTGGACTCTGTGCATGTTTCCCACAGATTCTCTCGCTCAGGAAGCAGGGATGAGCCTTAGGGATTACGAGGACTTTGTGGCAGGAGCCTGTCTCCTTAAGGATGAAGATCCAGTTTTGGCTTGGAAAGAAGTAAGCAAAAACCAAGAGAAGGCAATAGAGTACCTCAAGGACAAGGAGACTATCAGGATAGTTTCAAGGGACACGGATGTGAGCATGAAGGTAGGTGGCCGGGTATGGATAAACTCAGATGGTCGAACCAATTTTCCAAGCGGGGAGGTCTTTACCGGACCTGTAGAAGATAGCGTTGAGGGCAAGATCAGATTTTCTTTTCCCGGCATATATGCAGGTCAGGAAATTGAAGATATTAAGCTTGTTTTCAAGAAAGGCAAAGTAATAGAGGCAAGTGCATCAAAAGGAGAAGAGCTTCTGCGAGAGCTTATCAACACTGATGAGGGAGCCTCCATGGTAGGAGAAGTTGCCATCGGGACTAATTACGGGATAGACAGATTCACCAAGAACATGCTCTATGACGAAAAGATGGGCGGAACCGTGCATATGGCTCTTGGAAAATCCTATGGGAAAAGCGGCGGGAAGAATATCTCGGCAATTCATTGGGACATGCTTTGCGACATGAAGGAGGGCGGAGAGATATACGCAGATGGTGAGCTTTTCTACAAGAATGGTAATTTTATGCTATGATTTTATCGTTAAAAATCTAAAAACATAAAGGGGACAGACTTAAGCTTAAATTAAAGCTAAGGAGCTGTCCCTTTATCAAGCTATTGCAACATAGCTGTTAAATTTGTATAATAGAGTTTGCACATTAGCAAGGAGAGGAAGTTCTAAATGAGAATTTTACTGGACACAGCAAATCTGGATGAAATAAAAAGAGGCATGGAATACTACTCCATAGAGGGGGTTACCACCAACCCTTCAATAATAGTAAAGGAAAATGTGGATTTCATCGATCACATGAAGGCATTGGCGGAGCTATTGGGCAAGGATAAAAAACTTTTTATTCAGGTAATAGCTACAGATGCAGATGGGATAGTGGACGATGCACTCCTTCTTAACGAGGTTGTAGATGCAGACCTTTACGTAAAGATACCCGTTACGCCGGAAGGCCTTAAAGCAATCAAGATGCTAAAGGAAAAGGGAATCAAGACAGCGGCGACTTCGATCATCAACTCACAGCAAGGGATGTTGGCAGTTCGTGCCGGGGCTAAGTATTTGATACCTTACGTAAACAGGGCAGACAACATCCTTGCAGACGGAGTAAATGCAGTGGGAGAGCTGGTGGACTTCATAGAAATTTACGGTCTTGACTGCGAAGTAGTAGCAGCGAGCTTTAAAAACATCCAGCAGGTGCACGGTTGCGCCATAAACAGGGTCCATGCAGTGACGATCCCTGGGGATTTACTGGACAGGCTGGCGTCTAACCACTTGACAGATTTCAGCGTTGAAGAGTTCAGCAAGAACTGGGATAAAGCTTATCCCGGAAAAAACAATATTAGGAGCATGATATAAAATGATTGAATTGTTATCGGGGCTACCCGACTGGATGAAGGTTTTCGTATCGGCAATGGTTCCGGTTTTTGAGCTTAGATTTTCAATTCCCTTTGGCATTCTGCTTTTGAGAATGCCCTATCTGGAAACATATATCATCAGCGTGATTGGATCTTTGATTCCTGCACCATTTATTTTATGGTTGATCCCTTCGATTTTGGAATGGATGAGAGGCACGAAAATTTTTAAAAGGCTTGGAGACTGGATTTATAACAGAGGTATGAACAAATCAGTGACCATTGAAAAGTACGGATACTTGGGGTTGGCCCTATTCGTAAGCGTGCCATTGCCCGGCACCGGGGTGTGGACGGGGTGTCTTGCGGCATCGCTTCTAGGACTGAAATTCAAAAAGAGCATGTTGGCAGCTATTGCAGGATCATCCCTGGCAGGAATTGCAGTCGCCGTGCTGACATCAATAGGAGCCATGGCTCTGTAAATAAGTGGGAATAACTGAGCAAAAGCGTTAATTTTCACCCAAATACAAGCATTATGTTGACATAATCATTGACAGCATGATGTTTTTTATTTATTATGTTAATTGTGTTGTTAAATAAACAACAATTAACAAATTTGAATCGTGAATTCAAGGGAGGAAATATTTTTGAAAGAAGAGACAAAAAACAATAAAATTATTTGGGCGGATCCGTCGGCATTGGGACTATTTGGTCTGGGAATGGTGACACTGGTGGCTTCGTCTCAGAAACTCGGCCTGACAGACGGATTGTCATTTGTGATTCCATGGGCTGTTTTTTTAGGCGCTTTTGCCCAATTGTACGCTAGCATCGTAGATGGTAAGCTAGGTAATACCTTCGGGATGACGGCCTTTGGGGCTTATGCATTCTTTTGGTTCGGAGTAGCATCGAGCTGGCTCATAAAATTGGGAGTTTTCGGAACTACGTTGGCTTCTGATGCGGATCCTCGTCAACTTGGGTTTGCCTTCCTTGGATACTTGATATTTACTGTAATGATGACAATAGGCGCAATGGAAACCAATAAGGTTCTGTTCAGCATATTCTTTTTAATAGACCTGCTTTTTATCGGCTTGTTTTTAAATTCATTTGGAGTGATGCCGGAGATTACCCACAATCTAGCTGCGGTGTCTGAGCTCGCAATAGCTATACTATCATTTTACGGAGCAGGTGCCTCTGTGCTCAACAAGCACTTCGGCAAAGAATTCATTCCGGTGGGGAAACCTTTTGGAATATTTAAAACCGCAGAGCCTGTTGGCATTTCGGAGCCAAAACTCAATATATAAGGCACAAAGTCGGTTGTTGCATATTTATCATCCCTATAGTATCATTATTATTAATATTTAATGATAATTGGAGGGAAAAACATGAACATAAATGAGGCTGCAAAAGCTGCAAAAGCTGCGTCGGTACATTTGGCAGCAGTTGAATCTAAAATCAAGGACAAAGCTTTGGCAGAAATAGCTAAAGAGCTTAAGGATAGAATAAAAGATATTGAAAAAGCAAATGCGGAAGATCTAAGCAGAAGCAAAGAAGAAAATCTGGCTGCCCCTCTTTTAAAAAGGCTCAAGTTTGATTCGGCGAAAGTCTTAGACGTGGTAGCTGGAATTGAGAGTCTCAGAAAATTGGAAGAGCCAGTTGGGAAGACCCTTTCGACTACGGCTCTTGACGATGATCTATTGCTTTATAAAGTCAGCTGCCCAATAGGGGTAATTGGCGTAATATTCGAATCAAGACCGGATGCATTGGTTCAAATATCAACTCTTTGCCTTAAAAGCGGAAACAGCGTCATCCTAAAGGGAGGCTCGGAAGCTAAGGAGACAAACAGAATCCTTTGGGAGATCATAAAGACCGCATCTGATAGAGCGGGGATCCCAGACGGCTGGGTACAGATTATAGAGACCAGAGAAGACGTGGGTGGCATGCTTAAGCTTGACGATTATATCGACTTGATAATACCCAGAGGATCAAACGACTTCGTGAAATACATAATGGAAAATTCAAACATACCTGTTCTGGGCCATGCGGATGGAATCTGCCATTGTTACGTAGACGACAAAGCAGATATAGACATGGCGGTGAGGATAGTTACCGATTCAAAGACCCAGTATGTTGCCGTATGCAATGCCACTGAGACCTTGTTGGTCAACGAAAAGGTTGCAGCCGGGTTTCTGCCTGCCCTTAAAGAATCTCTCGAAGCTAAAAGCGTGGAAATCCTGGGAGACGAAAGGGTAAGAGAGATCATTGACGTGGGAACGGCCACAGAAGAGGATTGGAAGACAGAATATCTGGATTATAAGCTCGCTATAAAAATGGTGGATAGCTTGGATGAAGCAATAGAGCATATCAACAAATACGGGTCAGGGCATACCGATGCCATAGTGACTTCGGATAAAAACAAGGTTGAGACTTTTATGAACCTAGTGGATTCAGGAAATGTGTTCTGGAACTGCTCTACAAGATTCAGTGACGGATTTAGATACGGATTCGGTGCAGAAGTTGGGATAAGTACCAATAAAATACACGCTAGAGGACCTGTAGGGCTTGACGGGCTGCTGATATATAAGTACAAGATGATAGGCCACGGCAACATCGTAGATGACTATGAGACCGGGAAAAAGACCTACAAGCATACAAAGCTTGACAAGGAGTTCAAGCTGTAGGCAAAGTTATCACCTATTGACTAGATAGGAAAACTGTGTTATGATATTTTCAATTGAATAAGATACTTACCTTATCCAGAGTGGTGGAGGGACTAGGCCCTATGAAACCCGGCAACCGGCTATATGCGTGGTGCCAATACCTACAGAAAATCTGAATGATAAGGACAGCTTGACTATAGAGCCTCGTCCTTTGACGGGGTTTTTTTATGACTATAAATTGATTGGAGGAATCAAAGATGACTAAGAAATTATTTACTTCGGAGTCTGTTACCGAAGGACATCCGGATAAAATGTGCGACCAGATATCAGATGCTATTTTAGATGCCATACTTACAGAAGATCCAGAGGGCAGGGTGGCTTGCGAGACGCTGGTTACTACAGGGCTTGTGATGGTGGCAGGAGAAATATCCACTGATTGCTATGTAGATATCCAAAGCATAGTAAGAGAAACGGTGAGGGAAATTGGATATACAAGAGCAAAATATGGTTTTGATTGTGATACCTGCGCAGTGGTCACATCCATACATGAACAATCTCCTGACATAGCTCAAGGGGTAGACAAGTCTCTGGAATCAAGATCAGGAGAGGATTCAAACGGAGATGTTGAGGAAACCGGAGCTGGAGATCAGGGCATGATGTTTGGTTTTGCATGCAACGAGACTCCTGAACTTATGCCGCTGCCTATATCATTAGCCCACAGGCTCTCTAAAAAGCTCTCAGAGGTGAGGAAAACAGGCGCGCTGGAGTACTTGAGGCCTGATGGTAAAACCCAGGTTACCGTCGAATATGAGGACGATAGGCCTATAAGGGTGGATACTGTAGTAATAAGCACCCAGCACAGCCCGGATGTGGACTTAGATACCATTAGAAGGGATCTTATCAAGTATGTGATAAAGCCTATAATAGATGAGAGTTTTATCGACGACAAGACGAAGATACTTATAAATCCTACGGGAAGATTCGTAATCGGTGGACCCCAGGGAGATGCAGGCCTCACGGGCAGGAAGATAATAGTCGATACCTACGGAGGATACGGAAGACACGGAGGAGGAGCATTCTCCGGAAAGGACCCAACAAAGGTAGACAGATCCGGCGCATATGCGGCAAGGCATGTAGCTAAAAACATTGTAGCGGCAGGGCTTGCGGACAAGTGTGAAGTTGAAATTGCCTATGCAATAGGAGTAGCAAGGCCAGTATCTATTTATGTAGATACCTTTGGAACCGGAAAGATAAGTGAAGACAAGCTAATAGAGCTGATAAAAAGAAACTTTGACTTAAGGCCTGCAGCGATGATAAGAGACCTAGGCCTTAGAAAGCCTATTTATAAAAAGACGGCAGCTTATGGCCACTTCGGAAGAACCGATATCGAGCTTCCCTGGGAAAAAACAGACAAGGCTGAGATATTGAAAAGGGAAGCGGAAGAGATATAATTTAAGTTGGTCGGTTGGAAAGTTGGAAAGTTGGAAAGTTGGAAAGTTGGAAAGTTGGAAAGTTGGAAAGTTGGTCAGGAAAAACCTTTCAGCAAACAATCCAAATAAAAAAAGCCCATTAGGGCTTTTTTTAATTCACTGCAAATGTAAGCTCGGCTTCTGCGCAGACTTGTCCGTCGCAATATGCAACTGCCTTGCCGATTCCTACTCCTGCCATGCTCCTTATTATCTCGGTTTCAAGGGTGAGGGTATCACCGGGGATTACCTTTCTCTTGAACTTGGCTTTTTTAATTCCGCCAAAGTAAGCGATCTTTCCCTTGTTTTCCTCAAGGCTGAGCAAAGCAACAGCTCCCACTTGGGCTAGAGCTTCGATTATCAATACTCCGGGCATAACGTGCTCCTGGGGGAAGTGTCCCAAAAAGAAGTATTCGTTTGCCGTCACGTTCTTGATGCCTGTAGCCTTTATCCCTGCTTCGAGCTCTGTTATCTTGTCCACAAGAAGGAAGGGATATCTGTGTGGAATTATTTCCTGTATTTGATTGCTGTTAAGTATCATCGTAAAACTCCTTATTCAGACCATTTTTTAAAAGCGATGGTAGCGTTATGCCCTCCAAAGCCAAGTGAATTAGAGAGGACGACTTTTATGTCAGCTTCCCTGCCGGTATTTGGAACATAATCAAGGGTGCACTCTGGATCTTCCACAGCGTAGCCAGCCGTTGGAGGCACGAACCCTTCTTCTAGCGATTTTATGCAGACTATGGCTTCAGCTCCACCGGAAGCGCCTAAAAGGTGGCCTATCATAGACTTTGTAGAACTTACGCAAAGCTTTGATGCGTGGTCTCCAAAGAGGTTCTTTATTGCGGCAGATTCATTTACATCATTGTAGTATGTGCTGGTGCCGTGAGCATTTATGTAGTCTACATCAGTAAGTTTGAGTCCGGCATCTAATACGGCTGTATTCATGGCTCTTCCGCCACCTTCACCTTCCGGAGCCGGAGATGTTATGTGATAAGCATCACAAGTGGTTCCGTACCCCACTATCTCGCCGTAAATTTTTGCGTTTCTTTTTTTTGCATGATCCAAGGACTCAAGGACTAAAATCCCTGCACCTTCACCCATTACAAAACCGCCACGTTCCTTGTCAAAGGGGATTGAGGCTCTCGAAGGATCCTTAGAAGTGCTTAAAGCCTTCATTGACATAAAGCCTGCAATTCCTGTTTCACAGATTGAAGCTTCGCTTCCTCCTGCAACTGCAAGATCCATCACTCCTGCCCTGATTTTGTGGAATGCTTCGCCGATGGCATTTGTAGCAGACGCACAGGCTGTAACTATTGAAAGGCATGGTCCTTTAGCTTCGAGGGCTATTGCCACGTTTCCTGCACCCATGTTTGGAATCATCATTGGTATGAAGTAAGGGGAGACCCTGTCATGACCTTTTTCGATCTGCCTTTTGGTCTGGTCATAGAAAGTCTCGATGCCGCCAATTCCGCTTGAAACGATGACCCCGAATTTTTCCCGGTCTATTTCAGCATCCTTAAGACCCGCATCTTCATATGCCTGACATGAAGCGTAAATGGCGTACTGAGAGTATTTATCAAGCCTTTTAAGCTCTCTTTTATGCATGTACTTTTCTGGATTGAATTCCTTGATTTCGGCAGCAAGAGTAACCTCGTAGTCAGCAGTATCGAACCTTGTTATCTTGTCGATTCCACATTTTCCCGCTTTAACGTTTTCCCAAAACTCATTTACATCCTGTCCCAATGGGGTTATGGCACCCATTCCTGTAATAACGACTCTGTTCATATAAGCCTCCTAAACCACCATTCCGCCATCCACGTTGATGACCTGTCCGGTTATGTATTTTGATTCATCCGATGCAAGATATCCCACCAGGCTTGCCACGTCTTCCACGCTGCCAAGATTGCCGGCAGGGATATTTTTTTGTATTGCCGATTTTTGTTCTTCGCTTAGCTTGTCGGTCATGTCAGATGCTATAAATCCAGGAGCTACAGCATTTACGGTAATGCCTCTTGAAGCGAATTCCTTGGCAACGGATTTTGTTAGTCCAATGATTCCTGCTTTAGAAGCTGCGTAGTTAGCCTGACCCGGATTACCGATAAGTCCTATTACCGATGCCATGTTGATTATTCGTCCTTTTTTTGCCTTGAGCATTGGCTTTGCCGCATGCTTGATGCAGTTGAAGGTACCTTTAAGGTTGGTCCCTATTACGGAGTCGAAGTCATCTTCGGTCATGCGGAGGATAAGAGTATCCTTTGTGATTCCGGCATTATTGACAAGTATGTCTATTGAACCGAATTCATCCAATGTCTTATCCATCAATACCTTAGCATCTTGAAAGTTCTGCACGTCTCCTTTGACGGCGATTGCTTTTTTGCCTTGCGAAGTTATTTCCTCAACAAGCTCCTGTGCCATCTTCTCGTTGGAGCGGTAGCTTATGACCACGTTAGCTCCCATTTGGGAAAGCTTCATGACGATTGCTCGGCCGATGCCTCTGGTACCGCCGGTCACAATCGCTGTTTTATTTGATAACATAATTATTCCTCCAATGTTTTCAGAGTTTTTTCAAGAGATTTAACGTCCTCAACGTTGAGAATCGTAACTTTTTTGTCTATTCTTTTTACAAAATTGGACAGGGTCTTGCCCGGACCAACTTCAATGAAAGTGTCCACGCCCTGGCTTATCATATATTCAACGCTTTTTTCCCATTGCACCGGTGAAATGACCTGCTTGACCAACAGATTTTTTATATTGGCGATTTCGTCATAAGGTTTCGCTGTATAGTTGGAAACCACCGGAACGGTCCATGGGCTAAAAACAATGTTTTCCAAGTAAGAATCCAGGTTGTCTGCGGCATTTTTAAGCATGGATGTGTGAAAAGGTCCGGATACGCTTAATGGCACTACCCGTTTGGCGCCTTTTTCTTTGCAGATGTCCATAGCGATGTTAACTGCTTCTACAGAGCCGCCTATTACAATCTGGCCTGAGTAATTGTAGTTTGCGATTTGGGCTATGCCCTCAGAGGATGCTTGAACACAGGCTTCTTCGATTAGCTTTGTATCAAGGCCGATAATGGCAGCCATGGTGCCTTTCCCGTCTGGAACCGCATTTTCCATGAATGTGCCTCTGTTGTAGACCAGCTTGACCGCATCCTCAAATGGCATGATTTCAGAAGCTACGACAGCGGAGTATTCTCCAAGGGAGAGTCCTGCGTGGAATCTGGGAGTTTTTAATCCTTGCCCTTTCAAGACTTCAAGCATAGCGATGCTCGCTGTCAAAAGGCATGGCTGGGTATAAATCGTGACATCCAGCTTTTCCTTTGGACCTTCAAAACATAATTCCCTTAAATTAAAGGGAAGTGAAGCTTCGGCTGCTTCAAAAACGGCCTTGGCTTCACTGAAATTATCGTATAGTTCTTTTCCCATGCCGATGCTTTGTGCACCTTGGCCGGGAAAGATCAGAGCGATTTCCCTATTGGTCATATTCTTAGCCTACTTCTTTTTCCAGGTAGTCGATGATGTCTTTTACTGTGATCATTTTTGCAGCATCTTCTTCAGGTATCTTGATGTCGAATTCGTCTTCGAATGCCATTACGATTTCAACTATAGCCAAAGAATCAGCTCCTAAATCGTCTTGAATATTCGCGCTTTCCACTACTTCTTCAGCGTCTACTCCCAGTTCATCTACAAGAATTTCAATTACTTTTTCTTTAATCATTATTCTTACCTCCGTAATTTAGTATTTATTTTTTATTTCAAAGGAATTATCCTCTGCTGTCTATATTATAGCCTAACTATCAGAATTCATGCAAGATGGCTCCCCA
Organism: Alkalibacter saccharofermentans DSM 14828; assembly: GCF_900128885.1. NCBI lineage: Bacteria > Bacillati > Bacillota > Clostridia > Eubacteriales > Eubacteriaceae > Alkalibacter > Alkalibacter saccharofermentans. The sequence goes on along the minus strand of NZ_FQTU01000006.1, from coordinate 48,944 downwards.
TGTAAGTCCACCCCCAAAGCCGGTAAGTATCACTTTGTCTCCGGCAGCCACAAGTCCTTTTTCCATCATTTCTGCTAAAGCTATGCCTATGCTTGCCGATGATGTGTTGCCGTGCTCCATCAGGTTTATAAAGAACTTATCTTTGGGAAGTCCCATTACTTTGGCCACTTTCCCGATTATTCTTTCGTTGGCCTGGTGGGGAACGATGTACTTAATGTCTGAAATATCAAGGTCTGCCTGATTGAGTACATAATCAACGCTGTCTTTTACCGCGAAGGTAGCAAACTTGAATATTTCAGCGCCGTTCATGCTCATCCAGGAAGGAAGGCAAGTGTTTTCACCGGTGAATGGGCTTCTAAGGGGCAATGCGGGCAGGGCAAGGTTCATATCCACATCTCCTCGGGAATTTGTGTAATCTGAAATTATTCCTGTATCGGATGTTTCCAAGACTACAGCTCCGGCTCCGTCTCCGAAGAGAACGCAGGTGCTTCGATCCTCCCAATTAAGCGTTCGGGATAGGGTTTCTGCACCGACTACAAGAGCTCTTTTGACCGTTTTCGTCTGGATGAACTTGTGTGCTGTCTGAATTCCGTAAATAAGCCCTGTACAAGCTGCGTTAAGGTCAAATGCCATAACATGTCTGTCGTTTATGCCCAGCTTGTATTGGAGCATTGATGCCGTAGAAGGCATAAAGCTGTCCGGTGAAATTGTCGCTACGATGATCATGTCTATCGTATTTGGGTCAATGTTGCCGTTTTTCATTGCATCCAAAGATGCTCTGTATGCTAAATCCGTTGTAGATTCATCAACGGAGATGCGTCTTTGTTCAATGCCGGTTCTGCTTTTTATCCACTGATCGTTGGTATCCACCAAAGCTGACAAATCATCATTTGTTACAGTCTTTTGGGCTAAAGCCTTTCCCACGGCAATTATTTTTGAAGTTTTCAAATGTGTCTCCTTTCAGAAGTTATATACCGATATTTCTATACTTTTGATAACGTTTCTTCAAGAGATTTTTTACCGGCATGGCCTTCAGCGAGCGAACCTCGCTAACAAGAAGATCTTTAAGATATTGCATGCACTCAAGGTAGGGTCCCTTCATAGTAACGCCACCGGAAGGCTCCGGAACTATCTTGTCAGCTATATTAAGGTTGAAAAGATCAAAAGATGTCAGCTTCATGAGCTCCGCCGCTTCCTTTGCTTTGGCGCTGTCTTTCCAGAGTATGCTGGCAAAGCCTTCCGGAGAGAGTATGGAATAGATGGCATATTCCATCATCCATATTTGGTCTCCTACGCTAAGGGCCAAAGCTCCACCGCTTCCTCCTTCTCCGATTACCACGCTTATGACGGGAACCTTGAGTTCGGATATTTCAAAGAGATTGTTGGCAATTGCATGCCCCTGACCCCGCTCTTCCGCTCCAAGTCCGCAGTATGCCCCCGGAGTGTCAACAAAACATATGACAGGTCTATTAAACTTTTCTGCCTGTTTCATGAGCCTTAATGCCTTTCTGTAGCCTTCAGGATAAGGCATGGCGAAATTTCTCTTCAGGTTTTCATCCAGGTCACGGCCTTTTTGCTGACCTATTACAGTGACTGGGATGTCGTTTAGCATTGCGATTCCCCCGATGGTGGAAGCGTCGTCGCCGTATGCCCTATCTCCGTGAAACTCTATGAAATGATCGAAAATAGTGTCGATATAATCCTTGGAAGTAGGCCTTTCGTTTGACCTGGCGATATTTACGTTTTCCCAAGGGTCGTGTTTTACCTTTTGAAGTTCTTCATCCAAGAGGATTTTGTTTTTATCCATATCATTCACCTCCATGGATCTTAAGGATCCTGTGCAAAGTCTTTCGCATGTCGTTTCTACTTACTACCTTGTCCACGAATCCGTGATCCTGCAGGAACTCGGCGCTTTGGAAACCTTCAGGCAGTTCCTGGCGAATAGTCTGTTTGATTACTCTAGGACCGGCAAAGCCTATGAGAGCTCCAGGTTCTGCCAAAATAATATCCCCTAGCATTGCAAAGCTGGCCGTCACGCCACCGGTAGTTGGGTGGGTGAGGACGCATACGTATAAAAGCCCCATTTCTGAGTGTTTTTTAAGGGCGGCGCTGACCTTTGCCATTTGCATGAGAGACACGATGCCCTCCTGCATCCTGGCTCCGCCGGAGGCGCAGTATATGACCAGAGGGAGTCTGTGCTTCATTGATTTTTCAACAGCCCGGGTAATTTTTTCGCCGACGATGCTTCCCATGCTGCCCATCATGAAACTGGAATCCATAGCACATAATACACATCTTTTTCCATGGATATCTCCATAGCCTGTTACCACCGCTTCTTTTATTCCAGACTGTTTTGCGGCTTTTTCCAATTTATCTACGTAGCCGGGGAATTCAAGGACATTTTTTGTTTTCATCAATTTGTTAAATTCTCTAAAGGTCCCAAAATCTACAGTAAGCTCGATTCGGGCATACGCTTTTAAGGGGAAATGATGTCCGCATTTTGGGCATACATGCTTGTTTTGCTCCAAATCCTGATAATATACCATTTCGGAGCAGCTCTCGCATTTGTTGTATAATTTATCCGGAACCTCTTTTTGTTTGAACTGACTAGAGCTGAAATTCTTTTGCTTTCCAAAAAATTTAAACATTTTATCAAACCTATCCGATTATTTTATTTACAAAATTTGTGTTGAATTCTCCTGCAAGAAAATCAGGGTGGCTGAGGATTCTCTTTTGGAGACTTGTATTTGTCTTGATGCCTGATACCACCAGTTCGTCCAAGGCTACTTTCATCTTTTGGATGGCCTCAGATCTATCATTGCCCCAGCAAATAATCTTGCATAGCATGGAATCATAATAAACAGGGATTTTATATCCGGGGTAAAGGTGGGTATCGACCCTAACTCCGTTTCCTCCAGGAAGGTGCAAGTCGGTTATGGTTCCTGCGCTTGGAGCAAAGTGGTTGTCCGGGTCCTCGGCGTTTATCCTGCATTCTATGGAGTGGCCTCTGATGATTACGTCCTCTTGATTTATTGTCAGCTTGTCACCACGGGCTATTTTAATCTGCTCTTTGATAAGGTCTATTCCCGTAACCATTTCGGTGGTGGGATGTTCCACCTGTATCCGAGTGTTCATTTCTATAAAATAATAGTTGTTGTCGTTGTCCACCAAGAACTCCACTGTTCCGGCACTATTATAGTCAATGGCTTTTGCGGCCAATACTGCACTGTCGCCCATGTTTTTTCTCATAACATCGCTTATGTAGGATGAAGGGGCTTCCTCTATCATCTTTTGATTATTCCTTTGTATGGAACACTCTCTGTCGAAGAGGTGTATTGTATTGCCGTGTTTATCTGCCAGGATTTGAAACTCCACATGTCGAGATTCGGTTATGTATTTTTCTATATATATGGAAGAATCTCCAAAGGCGTTTTGAGCTTCGTTTTTGGCCTGATCGATAAATCTGGACAAATCTTCAAAGGTGTTTACTATCCGCATGCCCTTGCCGCCGCCACCCATCGAAGCTTTGATTATTACTGGAAAGCCTATTTCCTTGGCTACTACCAAAGCTTGGTCCATGTCGTGGATAAGGCCGTCTGAGCCGGGAATTACTGGAACCCCACTGCTTTTCATCAGCTCTCTTGCGGTTGACTTGTTGCCCATGTTCAAGATGGCATCGGAATCGGGACCTATAAAGATTATCCCGCACTCTTCGCACATCTTTGCGAACCTGCTGTTTTCGGACAAAAAGCCGTATCCGGGATGGATCGCGTCAACACCCAGGGTCACGGCTGTGCTCATGATTCGTTCTAAATTAAGGTAGCTGTCCTTTGGGGATCCCGTCCCTATGCATATGGCATAATCGGCAAGCGCAGCATGTAGGCTGTCTTTGTCAGCAGTGGAGTACACTGCCACGGTTTCTATGTTCATTTCCTTGCAGGCTCTTATGATCCTGACTGCTATCTCCCCACGGTTGGCTATCAGGACACGGTTAAAATGCGTCATAATCACTTCGTCCTTTCTATAACCATTATTGGTTGGTCGAATTCCACGATATCCTGGTTTGCAACCATAACTGATTTCACCTTGCCTTCACAGGGGCTTTTGATTTCGTTGAATACCTTCATCGCCTCAAGGATGCAAATTACCTCGCCTTCCTTTACGTAATCGCCAATCTTTTTAAATGGAGGCGCATCCGGTGTGGGTGACTCGTAGTATATCCCTACCAGTGGAGATTTTACCGTAACCTCATTGTCTGCAGGGATGACATCTGCAGTCCCAGGAGCTATTGGTTGTGCTGCTGCTGAAGGTGCAGGTTGCTGAAGCTGTGAGGGTGAAACCTCTTTTATAATAGTTTGAACAGAGTCTTCAGGATTGTTTTTTATGATATTTAGTTCGAATTCATCTTCCCTTAAATAGAATTCTCCAATTGTGCTCTTTTCTAATCGGTCAATAAGTAATATAATTTCATTAACGTCCAAAACAGTACCTCCCAAATAATTACTTCGTATTTTGTGCCAAATTCTTTGACAATCAAAGTATATTTGAAATATAATACAAAGAACAATAATTGTCAACCTAAAAAGATAATCAAGGAGGATCATTAATGATAATACAACCTGCGATAAAAAGCAATATCTGCGTCAGGGTACACCCTTTAGGGTGCAAGGAAAATGTGCGAAGACAAATTGAGTTTGTAAAACAATCCGGAGAGTTCAAAGGACCAAAGACCGCGCTTATAATAGGAGGGTCATCGGGATACGGTTTAGCCAGCAGGATCGCTCTTGGCTTTGGGTGCAAGACCAACACCGTTAACGTATCATTTGAGATGGAGCCAAGAGGAGCCACTAGGACAGGGACTGCCGGTTGGTGGAACAACATCTTTTTTCAACAGTTTGCAAAGGAAGAGGGCCTTTCTTTCAAGGATTTTGTTGGGGATGCCTTTTCTTTTGAGATGAAAGAGGTGGTGGTGGACTATATAAAGAAGAAATACGGCAAAATCGATCTTTTAATATACAGTCTGGCTTCAAACAGAAGAACTGATCCCAGGGACGGGGTTACTTATAAATCCGTTCTCAAGAGCATTGGCGATGAGGTAAGGGGATATTCCATTGATATAACAAGCCTTTCCCTTAAAGAAGAAATAATGGAACCTGCTACTGAAGAAGAAATTAATAATACCATAAAGGTAATGGGTGGAGAAGACTGGCAGATGTGGGTAGAAATGCTCTCAGAAGCGGGAGTTCTAGCTGATGACTTCAAGACTATAGCTTATACCTATCTTGGATCGCCGGCGACGTATCCCATATACAAAGACGGCACCATCGGTCAGGCTAAAAAGCATTTAGAGCAGACAGCGGCAGCGCTTGACAATATAGTAAAAGAGAAGTACAACGGGGAAGCCCTGATATCTTCAAGCAAGGCCATCGTCACTAAGGCGAGCATTTACATTCCGATTTTCCCGGTATATGGTGCGATACTCTACAAGGTGATGAAAAAGCACGGAACCCACGAAGGGGAAATAGAGCAGAAGTACAGGTTCTTTAAGGAAATGATATACGGCAATGAGCGGATAACCGACGAAGAGAGCAGAGTGCGTCCTGACAATTTGGAGATGGACGAACAGGTTCAAAGTGAAGTTGAAGATATACTAAAGTCCGTCAGCAACGAAAATGTAAGAGAGATAACGGACATAGAAGGATTTATAGATGACTTCATGAAGATAAACGGATTTAATTTTGACAATGTGGATTATGACGAGGACGTTGATTTAGAAGAACTTGCTAAGCTGGAGTTGCTTTAAGAAATCTATAGTTAAATAAGAAATTATAAATGCCCCTTGGCGTTATTACCTTAATAGGTTGCGCAGAGGGGTTTTTTGCCCCTTATCACATGGGGCGGGTAGTGTTATAATGAAAAGATAATAAATATTGGAGCTATTAAATGGAAAAACTGTCCGGTTACATAGAAAACGTAATATATCACAACGAACAGAATAATTTTACCGTAATGGAATTAGACTGTGGGGGCAATCTGGTAACGGTAACGGGAAGCTTCCCAACCCTTAACCCGGGAGAGTACATAACAGTGAAGGGTGCATGGAGCGAGCACCCCTCTTTTGGCGTGCAGCTTAAGGCCCATAGCTTTAAGGTGGAGATACCGGAGACTGTCGCCGGGATGGAAAAATATCTTGCTTCAGGGCTCATAACAGGCATCGGAGAGAAAAAGGCCAGGCTGCTGGTGGAGCGGTTCAAGGAAGATGTGCTGGATATAATAAGGTACAATCCGGACAGGCTGACTGAAGTGGAAGGGATAGGCAAAAAAACCGCCAGCATGATAAGCGAATCCTTCAACGAGCACAGAGAGGTCATGGACATCATAATGTTTCTTGGGGAGTACGGAATATCCTCTTCCATGGCGATGAGGGTGTACAAGGTGTATCGGGACAATACCATATCGGTTATCAAGGAAAACCCCTACAAGCTGATACGCGATGTCCCGGGAATCGGATTCAAGCTGGCAGATGAAATAGCAATGAGCATGGGCGTAGAGCAATTTTCTCCCTTTAGGGTGATGGCGGGCATCAAGCATATGCTTCAAAGCTGCTATAACGATGGAAACATGTATATGGAAGAAGAGGAGCTTGTCTATAAATCCGCTTCCGTGTTGGATATTTCAGAAGATCTCGCCTATGACAATGTTGAAGATCTTGTCCTGCAAGGGGATATAAAACTTGAAACAATTGAGGACAAGAGAGTTTACTACACGATTCCTCTCTTCAAGGCGGAGGAAAGCGTGGCGGAAATGACTGTCAGGATTTCCAGACACAGATACGAAAATGAGATCATAAACGTAGATAAAATAATATCCAGCTATGAGAGGCAAAACGACATAGAGCTTGATGAAGCGCAAAAAAATGCGGTTAAGGCCGCGGTTGAAAACGGCGTGGTCATAATAACGGGAGGGCCGGGCACAGGCAAGACAACGATAATAAAGTGCATACTTGAGATATTTCAGCAGCTTGATTACGATATAGCCCTAGCAGCTCCCACCGGAAGAGCTGCTAAAAGGATGAGCGAGGCCACCGGATTTGAAGCTAAGACCATTCACAGGATGCTGGAATTTGGATATTCTGAGAACGAAGCGGAACAGACCTTTGATAAGAACGAAGAAAATCCACTGGAATATGACGTTGTTATCGTAGATGAGGCATCGATGATAGACATACTTCTGATGAACCATCTTTTAAAGGCCATCAGACTTGGCACAAGGCTTATTCTGGTAGGAGATATTAACCAGCTTCCGTCAGTAGGTCCGGGAAATGTTTTAAAGGACATAATAGACAGCAATCAGGTCAGCCTGGTTGTCCTCAACAAGATATTCAGGCAGGCCCAAGAGAGCATGATAGTAGTAAATGCCCATAAGATAAATAATGGGGAGATGCCCATGGTAAACGACAAGGAAAAAGACTTTTACTTTATCAACTGCAATACGGGGGAAAAGGTGCGAAAGACCATATTAGACATATGCACCCACAGGCTTAAAAATTACAACGGCTACGATTTTTTTGAAGATATACAGGTGGTAACCCCCATGAAAAAAGGAGCCGCCGGCATCAATGAGCTGAATAAGCTCTTGCAGCTTAACTTAAACCCACCCTCCCCGGACAAGGAGGAACGGACGTTCATGTCTACGGTATACAGGGAAGGGGATAAGGTGATGCAGATCAAGAACAATTACAATATAGAATGGCTTGATTTAAATACCCAGGAAGAGGGCCAAGGGGTTTTTAACGGAGATATCGGCATAATAAAAAAGATAAATCAACAAGGTAAAAATGCTACCGTAATCTTTGACGATGACAAACAGGTAATATATTCATTTGAACAAATGGACGAACTGATACTCTCTTATGCAATTACCGTTCATAAAAGCCAGGGAAGCGAGTTCAAGGTAGTGGTGATGCCCGTATTTCAAGGGCCGAGAATGCTTCTTAACAGAAATCTCCTTTATACAGCTATCACAAGGGGCAAGGAACTTGTTGTTCTGGTGGGACATAGAACCTACTTAAAGGCTATGATAGAAAACATAAACACTGTGATGAGAAAAACTGGGCTTCGGGACAGAATCAGAGCCCATGCCATTATGGAGGACTAAGATGTTAGATATCTTAAAGGAGGCTTTGTTTCTAGAAAACGGAAGATGCCCAGTGTGCAAGCGGGTACTTTTTTTCACAGAGGACCACCTTTGCAGCAAGTGCGTGAAAGGGTTGGAGGAAGTTGCAGGAAAGGTGCAGGGCGACGATTGGGAGAACACCTCGATTGAAAAGGTGTATGCTCCTTATCTATACGAAGGAAGCATAAAGGATATAGTGCACCTGATGAAATTCGGTAACAGACCCGGGCTTTGCGCCTTCATGGGAGAATTGGTAGGGGAGCATATCTCGGGGTTTGGGCACCCGGATTTTGAAGTGATCATACCTGTGCCCCTCCATGAAAATAGTCTGAAGGAAAGGGGCTACAACCAAAGCGAGATGATGGCAAAAGGGATATTTCAAAAGGTCTCGCAAATTTCGTACCCTTCCCCGGAATTGGATCTGAAGGCACTGGTAAAGGTAAAAGATACCCTCCATCAGAGAGATTTAAATAAAAGCGAGAGGCTGGTAAATCTCAAAGACGCTTTTGAAATAAAAAACCCCGAAGCAGTTCGGGGTCGAAGGGTTCTTTTGGTTGATGATGTTTTTACCACCGGTGCGACGGTACGTGCCTGTTCCAAAGAGCTTTTAAAGGCAGGGGCAGTCAAGGTGTCCGTGGGGGTGTTGGCTGGGGTAGAAAAATGAGATTAATCTTCACCGATTATCTTTACCTCGGGTTCAAGGATAACGTTAAAATTGTCCTTTACGGTTTTAATGATATGATCGATCAAATCCAGGATATCTTTGGCAGTAGCGCTGTTTATGTTCACTATGAAGCCGCAGTGCTTGGTGGAAACCTGAGCTCCGCCTATGGCGAAGCCTTTCAGTCCGCTGTCTTCTATGAGCTTGCCCGCATAGTGGCCGACAGGACGCTTGAAGGCGCTTCCCGCGCTGGGCAGCTCCAGGGGCTGCTTAGATTTTCGTCTTTCATCGAAATCTTCCATCTTTTCTTTGATTTTCTTTTTGTTTCCGCTTTCAAGTCGTATCTTAGCGGATAGAACCACCAGATTCCTTTTTTTCACGGCGCTGGTTCTGTATCCAAGCTCTAAGTCTCCGTTTGCTAATTCTATGATGTTTCCGTCCATGTCCAGTCCTCTGATGCTTACTAGAACATCTTTCATCTCCCCGTCATATGCCCCTGCGTTCATGGTGACGGCACCTCCGAGAGTGCCGGGGATTCCACTTGCAAACTCAAACCCGGAAAGTTCATTGTCCAGGGCGATTTTTGCCAGTCGGGACAAGAATACCCCGCTTTGACAGTCCAGGTCGTTGTCGATCAACGTGCATTTGCTGAAGTTCTTTCCCAGCTTTATAATGACGCCTCTGTAGCCCTTGTCCTTTACCAGTAGGTTGCTGCCATTGCCCATAATATAATAGGGCACGTTGTTTTGCTTGCATATCTCTATGATGAGCTTGATTTCATCCTCGGTATCAGGAATCAGCAGATAATCGGCACACCCTCCCGCTTTAAAGGAAGTATGGTTTTTCATAGGTGCATCCGTCAAAATCTTTTCTGAATCCAGCACCTTTAAAAACTCAGTATATATATATTTATTGTTCATAAATTTTGTTCCTCCGAAACATATGGCTTAAAGGACATAAAGTCCAAACCTATTATACAAATTCTAGAGACATTAAGCAAGGAAGAATTAAGGATGCTTTATGTAAATGGATAAATGTATTATAATGATGAAAAGAAGGGTGGGACTGATCATGAAAATAAATGGTGACAACCATACACATACAGTATACAGCCATGGGAAAAATACCATCGAAGATAATGTGAAAAAAGCAGTGGAGCTTGGTCTTGAAAAGGTGGCCATCACCGATCATGGCAGCGGACATATATTCTACGGCGTGGACAAAAGAAACTGGCATAAGATGAGAGATGAAATAGATGTACTAAAGAAAAAATATCCCCAAGTGGAAATAGTGATGGGGGTTGAAGCAAATATAATAGGATCTGACGGCAGCATAGATGTAGATGAAGAGCACCTAGAGCTTTTCGATGTAATAAATGCGGGTTTCCATTATGGCGTGAAGCCTAAAAGAGTAAGAGATTTTTTTAGTCTGTATCTTCTTAATTTCTTTGGAAAGATTTTGCCGTTCTTAAAGAAAAGAGCCATGGGTGCAAATACAAAGGCCCTTGTAAATGCAATGGAAAGAAACCATATTCATATGATAACCCATCCGGGGGCAAAAGTTCCTGTAGATATGGACAGGGTGGCAAAAAAAGCCCAGGATAAAAATGTGATCTTGGAAATAAACGCCCATCACTTGCATCTTGATTTAGATGACTTGAAAAAGGCGATGAAATACGATGTGAAGTTTGCAATCAACAGCGATGCCCACCAAAGCATTCATGTAGGCATGGTTCATAAGGGGATTGAAATTGCCCAGGCAGCGGGGCTAAAAGCTCATAGAATAGTCAACGGAGAGGAAGATTAAAATGAGATTTGTAATTATAACCGGCTTGTCAGGTGCCGGAAAGAGCCATACTATAAGAGCTTTTGAAGACTGGGGATACTTTTGTGTGGATAACCTGCCACCTAAGTTAATTCCCACATTTGCAGAGCTATGCAGCAGGTCGGATAACAACATCGAAAAGGTAGCCTTGGGAGTTGACAGTAGGGGCGGGGTTTTTTTCGACGATTTTGCAAATGTCATAGCAGATATGCACGATAGAAAGTTCAAGTTCGAAGTACTTTTTTTGGAAGCTTCCGACAATGTGCTAATAACCAGGTACAAAGAATCCAGAAGAAAGCACCCTTTAGCCACTGATTCCAGGATTTCCGTAGCGCTGAAGCTTGAGCGGGAAAAGCTGACTAAAATTAGGGAAAAGGCCGATCACATAATCGATACATCGAATTTAAGCGTTAAAGATTTGAAAGCAGAGCTTTCAAAAATCTATTTAAGCGACATGGAGGCTTCGGGACTCCTTGTAAACGTCCTGTCATTTGGGTTTAAGTATGGCATACCCCTGGATGCGGATCTCGTTTTTGATGTGAGGTTTCTTCCCAACCCTTTTTACGATGAAGAACTCAGAGGAAAGACAGGAAACGACAAAGAGGTTCAGGATTATGTCTTAAAATACAGACAATCAAAAGAATTTATCGATAAGTTGATGGATATGCTGGAATTTTTGCTGCCTTATTATACTGAAGAAGGAAAGTCGCAGCTGGTAATTGCAATTGGTTGTACCGGTGGGCAGCACAGGTCTGTCACCATTGCAAATATAATCCACGACAAGCTGCAAGAGAATAGGCACTGGGCTGTCATAGACCACAGAGATGTAAAAAAGAGTCTGGGTGGACATCAACCATGAAAGACGTTAGAAAAAAACACAGCAAACGGGTAACGGTTATAGGCGGCGGCACAGGCAGCTCCGTTATTTTGCGGGGGCTAAAGAAATATACCGAAAACATCACAGCCATCGTGACGGTGGCAGATGATGGAGGAGGCTCGGGAGTGCTCAGGGAGGACCTTGGGATGCTTCCACCTGGAGATATCAGAAGCTGCATACTGTCCTTGGCAGATGAGGAAGGCATAATGCAAAAATTGTTAAATTACAGATTCGAAGAAGGGCGTCTAAAAGGACAGAGCTTCGGCAATCTTTTTATAGCGGCGATGAACGGAATAAGCGGAAGCTTCATGGAGGCAATAAAGAATGTCAGCGACGTTATGGCAATAAAGGGGACCGTGCTTCCGGTGAGCCTTGAAAGCGTGACGCTGTGCGCCGAGCTTGCTAACGGAGAGATAGTCAACGGAGAGTCTCAAATACCCCTTAAAGCTATGGAAAAGAAAAGCAAAATTAAAAGAGTCTCCATCAGCCCACATGAGATCAACCCGCTTCCGGAAGCCATCGAAGCAATAATAAATGCCCAGGCAGTTATAATAGGACCGGGGAGCCTGTACACCAGCATTATACCTAATCTTTTAGTGGAGGGAATAGAAGATGCGCTTAGGAGAACCAAAGCAAAAAGGTTCTACATACCAAATATCATGACTCAACCTGGAGAGACTGACGATTACGACGTGTTGGACCACGTTGAGGCTATAGAAGCACATCTGAAAAATCCTAAAGAGAAGATATTCGACTATGTGGTAATAAACAGGGGCAAGGAAATTGGAGAACCTCTTGATATATATAAATCAGGAGGCGCTGAAAGGGTCAGGTTCATAGAGGAGAAGTTTGAGGGAAAAAGCTACAAGCTGATAAAAGGAGATTATATAGACATCAAGCAAAATTACATTCGTCACGATGCGGATAAGATTGCTGAAGTCATTCTTGAAAGAGTATGATTTGGAGAGGATATTATGAGTTTTTCATCAAAAACAAAGAATGATCTGTGCAGGATAGAACATACAAATAACGAGACATCTGCTGCTGAGCTTTCAGCCATGATACATATGGGAGGAAGCCTTCGATTTGAAGGGCATAAGAGGATGACGTTTCAAATAAAAACCGAGAATCCGGCCATAGCAAGGTATGTTTTCAAGCTGATAAAGGCTTTGTACAAGGTGGAGGTAGAAGTCAGGACTGTAAAGAGCAAGCAGTTTAAGAACCGAAACCAGTATATAGTAAAAGTTGTATCTGCCGAAGAATCCATGTTCATGCTGAAAGATCTAGGGATAATAAAAGATGTAGATGGATATACGACTTTGAGCTACGAAGTACCCGAGAGGTTCAAAAGAAATCGTGAGCCCTTGAAAGCTTACCTTAGAGGGGCTTTCCTGGGAGCAGGTTCAATATCCGATCCTGAAAAGGCATATCATATGGAATTTGTCACATCCAGCGAAGAGTTTGCCATGGAGCTTATGATGCTCGTCAATTCCTTTGAACTTGGTTCGAAGATGATCCAAAGGAAAAACAGCTACGTAGTTTACCTGAAGGATTCGGAACAGATAGTGACGCTGCTAAGCGTGATAGGGGCTCACGGAGCTCTGCTGGACATAGAGAACATAAGAATCATGAAGGGCATGAGAAACAACGTTAACAGGATCGTAAACTGCGAAACAGCGAATCTTACAAAAACGGTGGAAGCTGCATGGAAACAGGTTGAAAGCATAGAAAAAATAAAAAGCAGGATAGGGCTTGAAAGGCTGCCCAATAATTTGCGGGAAATAGCAGAGCTTAGACTCAACAATAAAGAGGCGTCCCTGAAAGAACTGGGGGAGATGATGAATCCACCCATGGGGAAGTCCGGAGTTAACCACAGGCTTAAGAAAATTGAAGAAATAGCACAAGGGCTTTGATTTCTTGTGTGGAACACAAGCGTCCCGCTGGGTCAAAAAGTTGACACGGGGACGCTTTAGATTTATAATGTAGGAGTGAAAATGTATGCTTAGGCGAGTGGGAAAAAAACGATGAAATTCGCAGTCTTAACAGTCTTAAGATATTAATCCTCTTAGGAGTATGTGATATAATGAGGCTATAAGTGTTAAGGGAAGGATTAATCATATGGACAATTTTACTCATCTGCATCTGCATACGGAATACAGCCTGTTGGATGGTTTTTGCACAGTCAAGGATTTAGTGGCACGGGTCAAGGAAGCTGGCATGAACAGCATTGCCATAACCGACCACGGAGTAATGTTCGGAGCTGTGGATTTTTACAAGGAATGCATCAAAAACGACATCAAGCCGATAATAGGTTGTGAAGTATATATATCTCCAAGAAGCATGAAAAGCAAGGAATCCAAAGTGGATGCAAACCCTGCTCACTTGGTGCTGTTGGCAAAAGATCAGGCAGGATACAAAAATTTGATGAAGATAGTTTCGGCGGGCTTTGTTGACGGATTTTATTACAAGCCCAGGGTGGACAGAGATTTCTTAAAAGAACATTCTGCAGGGCTGGTTTGCCTCAGTGCATGTCTTGCCGGTGAAATCCCACGGCTCATAATGGGAGGTCAGTTTGAGCAAGCGCTTGAAGCTGCCCGAGAATATAAAAGGATATTCGGTGAGGATTATTACATTGAACTGCAGGATCACGGAATGGAAGAGCAAAAAAAGGTTAACAAGAGTCTGGTAGATTTGGCTGAAACCTTGAATATACAATTGGTTGCAACCAATGATGTGCATTATGTACATAAGGAGAACGCACGTAGTCATGATATACTGTTGTGTATACAGACTGCCACCAATATAGATGATGAGAACCGGATGCGATTCCCCAATGGCGAATTCTACCTTAAGACCCGGGATGAAATGATGGAGCTTTTCAGCTACGTTCCCCAGGCTATCGCAAACACGAATCTGATAGCTGACAAATGCAATCTGGATTTTGATTTCAACAGCATTCATCTGCCTAGGTATCCGTTGCCCAAAGACTTAGGACCTAGGGAATACTTGGAGAGCCTTTGCAGGCAAGGATTAAAGGATAAATATCCCAATGTGACAAGTGAGCTTGAAAAAAGGCTTGAGTACGAGCTGGGCGTAATTGACGAGATGGGATACAACGATTATTTTTTAATCGTATGGGACTTTATTAAGTATGCCAAAGATAATGGAATAATGGTGGGGCCGGGAAGAGGAAGCGCTGCCGGCAGCCTTGTATCATATACTTTGGATATAACCACTGTCGACCCGATTAAATACAATCTTATATTCGAGAGGTTCCTAAACCCGGACAGGATATCAATGCCTGATATTGATATCGATTTTTGTTATGAAAACAGACAGCGAGTCATTGACTATGTAGTTGAAAAGTATGGTCATGACCATGTCGCACAAATAATAACATTCGGTACAATGGCGGCGAGAGCGGCAATTCGGGATGTAGGCCGATCGATGAATATGCCCTACAACAAAGTGGACAAAGTGGCAAAGCAAATACCCATGGAGATTGGCATGACAATAGAAAAGGCCATTGCAACCAATCTCAAGCTCAAGCAGATGTGCGAGGAAGATGAGGAGACCAACACCCTAATCGAAATGAGCAGATCTCTTGAAGGCTTGTCAAGGCACGCCTCCACTCATGCGGCAGGTGTAGTGATATCAGACAAGCCGGTGGTGGAGCATGTACCACTTTACAGAAACAACGACAGCATAACCACTCAGTTTACAATGACTCTGCTGGAGGAGCTGGGACTTTTAAAGATGGATTTTTTGGGTCTCAGAACCCTTACAGTGATCAGGGATTCCGTAGACAACGTATTTTTAAGCCGAAAGGTAAAAGTCGACATTGACGATTTGGATTACGGCGAAAAAGAAGTTTACGACCTGATATCAAAAGGGGACACCCTTGGGGTGTTTCAACTGGAAAGCGCCGGGATGCAAAAATTTATGACGAATTTAAAGCCGGACTCTTTTGAAGACATAATAGCTGGGATATCCCTATACAGGCCAGGGCCTATGGATCAGATTCCCACTTACATCAGAAACAAAAAAAATCCAGACAGAATTACATATATTCATGAGATATTAAGACCGATACTCGACGTGACCTATGGATGCATGGTTTACCAGGAGCAGGTAATGCAGATAGTAAGGGACGTGGCTGGGTATTCCATGGGCAGAAGCGATCTTGTTAGGCGGGCCATGTCTAAAAAGAAAATGGATGTAATGGAGGCAGAGAGAAAAGCCTTCATTTATGGAGAGCAGGATCAAGATGGAAACTGGATAGTTGAAGGTGCCATTAAAAGAGGGGTTGAAGTGTCCCAGGCAAACAAGATTTACGATCAGATGATAGATTTTGCCAAATACGCCTTCAACAAATCTCACGCTGCAGCTTACGCGGTGATAGCTTATCAGACTGCCTGGCTTAAAAAACATTACCCAGCTGAATTCATGGCTGCCCTTCTAACCAGTGTCAGGGGGAATGAGACAAAAGTAGCTCAGTACATCGCCAATGCAAGGAAGATGGGGATCGAAGTTCTACCTCCGGATGTGAATGAAAGCTATGAAAACTTTACAGTAGTATCCGGAAAAATAAGATTCGGACTGACAGCGGTGAAAAACGTGGGAGACAATGCGGTAATGAGCATAATAGAAAAAAGAAGCTTAGAGCCATACTCCTCATTTTCGGATTTTTGCACAAGGTCGGATTTCAAGGTTCTAAATAAAAGAGCATTTGAAAGCCTTATAAAGTGCGGAGCCTTTGATTCATTCGGTGTATACAGGTCACGGCTGATGGCTTCATACGAAAAAGTTATAGATAATATACAAAGCGATAGAAAAAACAAGATAGACGGGCAGATTTCTCTTTTTCAGACTATGGAATCATTTGCTCAGACTGAAGAATGTTACCCACAAATTGCCGAATTCGATGAAGGGTACAAATTGTCTCTGGAAAAGGAAATGCTGGGTTTATACATCACAGGGCATCCTCTGGAGCCTTATAGGAGCATGCTGGAAGAGAAATGCAGCATTAACGGCAGCATAATAGAAAATCTAAATGAAATGATGGAACTTGGAATAAAAGACGGGCAAATGATCACTATTGGTGGTATAATAACTGGTAAAAAGATTTTAGTCACAAAAAACAGCAACACCATGTGCTTTATTACCTTGGAAGATTTGTACGGGGTCATTGAAGTCGTGGTTTTCCCGGGGGTGTTCGCTAAGTACGATCATATGCTGGAAACAGACAGCAAAGTCCTCATAAAAGGGAAGCTGAACATAAGCGAAGACCAGGCTTCTTCTGTAATCTGCGAAGAGATGACCGAACTTGAAAACTTTAGAAGAAAAAAAACGTTCCAAGCTGTTCAAATTTCAGTTGTAGACATGAAAGACAAGCGGATAGAGATGATCAAGGAAATACTGTCAAAGCATAAAGGGGACAAGCCTATTGTGCTTTACTCCATGCGAGAAGGCAGAAAATATAAAGCAAGCAAAACACTTTGGGTCAGGGAGAGCAATGTCCTGATTGAAGAGCTGACCGGGCTGGTTGGACCAGACAATATTGAACTTATCAATTAATTTTTTTTCAAATCAAGGGAGGTAAATCATGAAAAGAATTGGAATACTCACAAGCGGCGGGGACGCACCTGGGATGAACGCCGCAATTCGTGCTGTAGTCAGAACAGCAGTTTACAACAAAGTAGAAGTTTTTGGAATTAAAAGAGGCTACGCAGGTTTGTTGGAAGGGGAGATAGAGCCTTTAAACATCTATTCTGTAGCCGATATAATCCATCGGGGAGGTACCATTCTTAGATCGTCAAGAAGCGAGTACTTCAAGACTGAGGCAGGACAAAAGAAGGCAGCCAAGACACTTAGCGATTTTAACATCGAAAGCCTCATAGTAATAGGTGGAGACGGTTCTTTCAAAGGAGCTAGAGCTCTTAGCAACAGAGGGGTGAACACCATATCGATCCCTGGAACTATAGATAACGACATTGGCTGCACGGATTATTCCATTGGATTTGACACGGCGCTTAACACCGCATTGGATGCAATCGGCAAAATCAGGGACACTACAAGTTCTCATAACAGGGTAAATGTAGTGGAGGTAATGGGCAGAGACTGCGGCGAGATTGCATTATTTGCAGGCCTTGCAGGTGGAGCCGAATCAATATTGGTTCCCGAGAAAGACTATGACCTTGATGAAATCAGCGACAAGCTTTTAAGAGGGAAAGACAGAGGCAAGCTTCACAGTATAATCGTGCTAGCTGAAGGCGTAGGTAATTTCGATAATTTCTGTCATAAAATAGAAGAGAAAACAGGAGTATCTACTAGGGGAACAAACCTTGGATACATACAAAGGGGAGGAAATCCCACAGCATTTGACAGGATTCTAGCCAGCAGAATGGGCTACATGGCTGTAAATCTACTGCTGGATAACAAGACGAACAGGGTAATTTGTATCAAAAACAATGTTTACACGGATATGGACACCAATGAAGCGTTGGAAATCAAAAAGAATTTTGACGCAGAAGCTTACAAGATTGCAAATATTCTTTCAATCTGACTATAACTGATAAAAAGATAAAAGCGCATATAGCTACAAAAAAAACGGAGGTAAATGAATGAGAAAGACGAAAATAGTATGTACCCTTGGACCGGCAAGTGAATCGAAGGAGATGATCACAAAACTGGTTGAAACGGGAATGAATGTTTCCAGACTTAATTTTTCCCACGGAAGTTATCCGGAGCATAAAAATAAGATTGATTTGATTAAGGAAGTAAGAAAAGAGCTGAACACCCCTATCGCAATCTTGCTTGACACAAAAGGTCCTGAAATAAGGATCAAGCAATTTGCTCAAGGAAAGATCAACCTGGAAAAAGGGGATGACTTCATCCTTACTACCGAAGATGTTATTGGAGATCAGTCTAAAGTCGCCGTTACTTATCCTAACTTGTCCAATGAAGTGAAAGAGGGCAATGTAATTTTGGCAGATGACGGACTTATTCAGTTCAATGTAATTAAAGTTGAGGGATCAGATATTCACTGTAAGGTGGAAAATGGAGGAGAGTTGGGCAACAACAAGAGCCTTAACTTCCCGGATGTTAACATCCAATTGCCTGCGATCACTCAAAAGGACATCGACGATATAGTGTTCGGCATCGGCGAGGATATTGATATCATAGCAGCATCTTTTGTGAGAAAAAGAGAAGACGTGCTGTCCATAAGAAAAGTGCTGGAAGACAACGGCGGGGACCATATCCAGATAATATCAAAAATTGAAAACCGGGAGGGCGTCAACAATATCGACGATATTTTAGCTGTATCCGACGGAATCATGGTGGCCAGAGGAGACTTGGGAGTTGAAATATCTCCTGAAGAGGTTCCGCTGGTTCAAAAGGATATAATAAAAAAATGCAATAGAGCAGGAAAGCCGGTTATTACCGCGACGCAGATGCTAGATTCCATGATTAGAAATCCGAGACCTACAAGAGCAGAGGTTACAGACGTGGCCAATGCCGTGTTTGATGGAACTGACGCTATCATGCTTTCAGGTGAAACCGCTGCAGGAAAGTATCCTCTAGATGCAGTTGCAACAATGAACAGGATTGCGCTTAAAACTGAGACGTCAGAAGAATACAAGAGATTGGTCACTCACAAGTTTACCGGTGAGATATCGGTCACGAATGTAGTAAGCCACTCCACCTGTGCAACAGCGGAGCAGCTTAAGGCGTCTGCGATAATAACGGCAACTTCTTCAGGCCATACCGCAAGAATGGTGTCTAAATTCAGGCCGACTTCACCTATTATCGCAATTACCGATGATGAAAGAGTTCAAAGAAGGTTGGCGGTAGTGTGGGGAGTTCACTGTGTGGTAACTGAGTTCTTCGAAAATACGGATCTGTTATTTGACGAGTCCCTTCTGATAGCTGTGCAGGAAGGACTGTTGGAGTGTGGAGACCTAGTCGTTATAAGCGCAGGGGTACCACTGGGAGTCAAAGGAACTACCAACTTAATGAAAGTTCAGACTATTGGCAATGTGCTTCTAAGGGGAAGCGGCATCGGGAAAAAAGCGGTAACTGCCAAGGCAAGAGTATTCAAGGGAGAAAACAATTCTTTTGAAGAAGGTGACATCGTCATTGCCGAAGGTATAGACGAGACTTTGATTCCATATGTAAAAGGCGCTTCCGGTATTGTTACAGAAGAGGCAGGATTTACGTCTCAGGGAGCAATAGCCGCTCTTCAGTTTAACATTCCAATAATATTGGGAGTTGAAGGGGCTGTTTCTCAAATTGAAGACGGAGGCCTAATCACCATTGATCCTCAAGGAGGATATATCTACAAGGGCAGAGCGAGAGTTCTGTAGTCATCGCAAAAATTTAAAGCTCATCGAAATCAAGTTTCGATGAGCTTTTTTTAATCTGTAGATGTGGAATAGTCTATCATATAGACAGAGTAGCTTATTCTTCTGTTATCAGAATTTTCTTCGCTTAATGTAAATACGGTAAAGTACACCGTTGTCTTGTAAGGATGGAAGACTATCCTGTCTCCCGTTATGTTCAAGTTTGATGCCAGCTGTGTCTGGCTGTTGCCATCCACGTCCATGAACCATAAATTCTGGCTGTTGGATGCAGAGTCGCTTTTTTCGCTGTATATTATCTTGTCTCCGGTGCGGTTGAATGAAAACAATCCTATATACCCTTCCCGAAGGGTCGTGCGGGTATTGTTCAATATATCAAGACGCACAAGCTTTTGCGTGTCTTTTTCTCCTGCGGTAGAATACAGGAGGGAATTCTTCTGATTGGATAGATCGAAGTGGTATACGTTTTTTTGTATCAATACCGGCTCCGGATTCTCCTTAGTAAGGTATACATAGTAAAGATCGTATGATCGGTTATCTTGGTTGTAAGCCATAAAGAACGCTATATCGTGTTTCTCCAAGAAGTCGATCCTTGCGATAGGCAGCCTCTTGGTCATCTTATAGGCATGGCTGGTGCCGTCAGGATTAAATAGAGTCCTTTGATGGTTTACCAGTTTTATTTCCCCCTGCTGGTTCCCGTAAATAACTAGATCGTCATTAATCATTGAAAAACCTGGAGAGATGCTTTCACTTGATGAAGATATGTTCTTTGTTGTATCACCTTCAAGGTCGCTCCATAAAAGGCGAGCGGAAAACTCCTGGGTATTGCCTTCTTGATTAAACTCAAGATAATAGTATCCCTTGTTTTTAAAGTCGATCAAGCCGTTTGCCTGGTTTTTGTTGGAATACAACAACGGGTTTGGCTGGTTCGTTTGAAAGTCGTAAGTGCTCAAGTTGTAAAAAATTTCAGCAGGATCTCCGCTTTCATTGGGTGGGGATTCTATCTGGGTTCCTACCAGAAGGTAATCTCCGTCCCGGGATATATCGTATATTATTCCATCAGTCAGCCTGCTGTTTATGCTGTCTATTGTAATGGAGGCGTTATTTGTAGTTTTGTTTCGCATATTATCTTCGGTCCTTTGAGAATTGCTTATTATAACTGGCTCGCCATTTCGAATGAAGAATGGAGCACAGCCGCTAAATACCAATGCTATTAAAACCGTAAAGAACAAAGTGAATGTTTTTTTCATGTAAAGCGTCCTTTCCCAGGTTAAGTTCTTGCCTACCTATTGTATGCATTAAATATGTACAAAGCAACCCTCAAGGTGTAAATAATATGTAAAACCTAGTATGGAAGCCTGATTAGGATCATGGTACCCTCGCCGGGCTGGCTCTCCACATATACGCTTCCACCATGCCTTTCGACTATGTCTTTGACGATTGCCAAGCCTAGACCACTACCGCCTTGTTCTCTGGACCGGTCTTCGTCCACTCTATAGAATGGATCGAATATCCTATCTTTTATATCAGGTGAAATTCCAGGGCCAAAATCCCTAACCGAAATATCTACATGATCTTCATCGGAAGTGGCAAGGACTTTAATGATATCTCCACTGTTAGAGTATTTGATGGCATTGTCCAAGATGTTTATCATAACCTGCTTCAACCTGTCATGGTCGCCTTTTACTGATGGAAGTTCTGTATTGTTGTAAAAAATGTCGATGTTGAACTTACCGGACTTGATCTTCATCTGTCCAATGACGTCCGTTAAGAGAGCATTTAAATCCACAGCTGAAAAGACCATCTTGAAATGAGTGTTTTCAAATTTTGACAGGTCCAGCAAATCGCTAACAAGTCTCAAAAGACGTTTTCCTTCCTCGTTTATGGTCTGGAGGCTCTTTTGTAGTAGTTCAGGGTTTTCACTAGCTCTTCTTTGCAGCAAATCGCTGTAGCCGATTATCGTCGTAAGAGGCGTTCTGAGCTCGTGAGACACGCTGCTGATAAAAAGTCTTTGCTGGTTTTCCAGTTCAACTATCTTGGTTATGTCCCTAATAACAAGGAGTATGCCTATCACGTTTCCCGGGCCTTTAATAAGGTTTGAATAAACATGCAAATTTTTGTCGTTGTAGCATATCTCCTTTGAAAAGTCTCGTTGCTCCCTGGCGACAAAATCTATGATGTCACCGAATTCCTCTTTTTCCAGCAACATGTCAAGGCTCGCTTGTTCGGAGTAAAGGTTTAATATTTCTCTGGCCGTATCGTTTATTATGAAAGCCTTGTTGTCTAGATCAAGGGCGATTACGCCATCTTCTATTGAGCTTATTATTGAGGAAAGCTTCTGCTTTTCATTTTCTATTTGAGTTATCTTTTCTTTAATATGAAGACTCATCTTGTTGAAATTCGTAGTGAGGTTTCCTATTTCATCATCAGCGTCATAATGCAAAAGCTCGTCGAAGTTGCCGGCTGAGAGTTTTTTTGCGGAATTAACCAGTTCCTTTATAGGGCGAAAGATTGAGTTAGACAATACGTTGCTTACTATCAATACCACGATGAAACCTACGAATGAAGCTCCCATGAACAGCAAGATGATTTGCTGAACTATGTTGTCTATGAAAGACATAGACTGTATGAAGCTGAATGCTCCGACTTTTTCGTTGTCTATGAACAATGGCGTGGCATAGTATATGCTGCTGGATCCGTCCACCCTCTTGTAAACAGACACAGACTTTCCGGAGTCAAGCTCCAAAGCTATTTCAATCTCCTCCAAATAGTCGATATCTTCTCGGGAATCTACGTTTGCGGAATCTGCCAAGAGATTTCCTTCAATATCGAAGAGCAGCACCCTGGTGTTGTTGATTCTAGAAAGATCTTCAGAAAGCGCAAGGGCGTTGCTTAAATAAGCTGCGATGTTTCCTCCCGGACTTTCGAGGGCCCTTATTTCCTGGGAAATATAAAACTGGGAGTCTTCACCCATGGAGACCAACTGATTTTGCGTCGTATTGAATGAATAGTACATAAGTCCCTGGATTACAAAAATAGCCAAAAAGATCATCGTAAGGAATACGACGACCATATTGGCTAATATGAATTTTGTTCGAAATGTAAGCTTCATGAAAATTTCCTCATCTTATATCCTACGCCAAATACTGTTTGGATGTAGTCGTGGGTTGAATGCTCTGCAATTTTCTTTCTGATTCGCTGAATGTGCATATCTACCGTTCTGGTATCTCCGAAATAATCATAGCCCCAAACCTTTTCCAGTAGAGATTCTCTCGAAAAGACCTGCTCGGGATTTGATATCAAAAGCATTAAAAGCTCGTATTCCTTGGGTGTCAGATGAATCTCCAAATCGTTAATGAGAACTTTTCGTTCATTGAGGATCAATATTATTTCGTTGTTGGTCAATATATCCTGATCCGGAAGGGAAGTTGATTTGGACCTTCTCAAAAGGGCCTTGACCCTTGCCAACAGCTCTCGGTTGTCAAAAGGCTTTGTCATATAGTCGTCTGCACCCAGCTCTAAACCCAAAACCCGGTCGATTACATCAGTTTTTGCGGTAAGCAGTATTATGGGGATGCTTTTTTCAATATTGATTTTCTTGCATACATCAAAACCGCTAACTTTCGGCAACATAACGTCCAGAATGATTAAATCAGGGTTGAAGCTGTCGACTTTAGCGAGGGCCTCCTGCCCGTCGTAAGCGCTTTCCACTACATATCCTTCGAACTCAAGATCAAGCTTAATCAAATCGTTGATTGACTGTTCATCGTCCACTACAAGTATTCTTTCGTTCAAAATAACACCGCCTTAATTTCTATTGTTTACTATCATTATATATTATTTCAATTAAAAATCGAGAAAAAACAGATTAAAATAAAAAAACAAAAAAAATTTCCTAAAAGTATTGCATTGTGAGAAAACCTCTGTTACTATGAAGAAGAAGTCAAAACAACTTGTCACCGAAAAGGCAAACTTATCGAAAGATAAGGACGCAAAGCTAGATAGGACCTAAACGAAAATCGTATGGTAGCCAGCTGTCGAAAGAGAAGTTTTTTATATGTTAAAAATACAATCACCACTATAGGGATGCGTAATGCATCCCCCTTTTTTGCGCGAAAAGCTGAGAAACAGCAAAAAAACAGAGGTATCGAGCATAAAGCTTGCTTTAAATGCTGGATACCTCTGTTTTTTTATTGGGCGAAGCCCGCGAGCTCGGAGTCCGAAGGAGTCCGAGATGCTGTAGTAGGTGCCTTTGGCACCGTCTAAGCCGCTTAAGCGGCTGTGGGTGAGTCGGTACTCGGTGAGTCGGGAACTAAAGGTTAAACAATCGTGAGGCAATCGGGAAATGGTTGTTGAACGGTCGTATCAGTCGCAAAGCGGCTGTGGGTGAGGCGGTACTCGGTGAGTCGGGAACTAAAGGTTAAACAATCGTGAGGCAATCGGGAAATGGTTGTTGAACGGTCGTATCAGTCGCAAAGCGGCTGTGGGTGAGGCGGTACTCGGTGAGTCGGGAACTAAAGGTTAAACAATCGTGAGGCAATCGGGAAATGGTTGTTGAACGGTCGTATCAGTCGCAAAGCGGCTGTGGGTGAGGCGGTACTCGGTGAGTCGGGAACTAAAGGTTAAACAATCGTGAGGCAATCGGGAAACGGTTGTCAAGCAATCGTATTGGTCGCTTTCCACTTTCCACTTTTCCCGCGACCAAAGGGAGCATCCCACGTGAGCGAAGCGAACATTTAACCATTGTCCCACCATGGTTAAATGCCAATCTGCATTTGTTACTTTTTTTAGAAAAAAATGAATAATAAATTTATAAAGATAAATATTGCATTGAAATTAAGATGTATAAATGGTATGTTATATATTGAGTAACATCCAGTTGGCATATAAATTGAAAAAATTTATGTGTATAATAAAAAGACGAGGAGATATGCAGAAATGAATAAAAAACGAATTATAAGTTTGGTTTTATTGCTTAGTATTGCGATATTGCCGATGACAAACGCATCGGCTCAAGAGTATGAAGTTGGCGAAAAAATTGAATTTGGAAAATATACCGGTGTTGTTATTGATGAAAAAGATGTTCCTGAAGGAATAAAACCACTGAAAATTTTAGATATGAAAGAAATAGAAGATTTATTGGCAAAAACTGAAACTGAAATTGCTTCAACTGAAGAGAGCATTTTTGTAGATTCAGATATGTCGACTAGAGCAACAGGAAGTCAGACCAAAAGAATGTCTTTAATATCTGGACTATACGTAAAAGCATATTATACATATGCAGTAAACCCTACAAGATTTGGATCTTGTACAAATGTTGTGTCATATATAAGTGGACGACCTTTTGCGGATTGGACTCAAACGTCTTATAATGGAATCGTAATTGATAGTGGGCGGACTTTAGCAGTTAATTTTAGTGGATTTCAGGATTTATACCTTTTGACGCCTTTGGGTTTAGTGAAAATTAACACTATTCATGCTGACTTATATACTGAGTTTTATTACACTGGAATATGAACATATCGAAAATAAATCCTTATATTATATATAAAGTGCATATTATTTATTTGATGACTGTAGATGTTTTAGGCATCCGTGATTCAACTTTTCACTTGAATTAATTTCAACTAAGTTATTGGTGCATTTATATAGGGGGTAAAAGAATGAAGAGGCATATTGGTATAACTATCATCGGTTATTTTTATATATTTGGAGCTATAGTATTGCTCTTGACTTTGGGGATTGAACAAAATGTTCCTATTAATATTCGGGTTGGTTTAGAATTTTTACCTGAATTAGGTGTTAGAATATTTATTTCAATATTATTTATAATTATGTCTATTGGATTTATTAATTTAAAAAAATGGGCATATTGGTCAATGGTTTTGTGCTCGCTATATATGTTGGTTATGAGCTTAAGCTTAGCGTTTAATTATCAAAATCAGTTGTTTTTAGGTAATGCAATATTTTCGGCGAGTGTTTTAATATATACAATCTTCAATCAACATCATTTTAATTATACTCATACTATGAGCAAAAAAAATTCTAACTGACAATAAAGTTTTTAACAAATTAAAACTCAAGAGAATTCCGGCAGGTATGCTAATTTAGAAAGAGTTCAGTGTCCAGAGGAGTTCTCTTTTCCTTGCCAAACGATTGTTGAACGGTCGTATCAGTCGCAAAGCGACTGTGGGTGAGGCGGTACTCGGTGAGTCGGGAACTAAAGGTTAAACAATCGTGAGGCAATCGGGAAACGGTTGTTGAACGGTCGTATCAGTCGCAAAGCGGCTGTGGGTGAGGCGGTACTCGGTGAGTCGGGAACTAAAGGTTAAACAATCGTGAGGCAATCGGGAAACGGTTGTCAAGCAATCGTATTGGTCGCTTTCTACTTTCCAACTGACCAACTAACCAACTTTCCAACTGACCAACTTTCCAACTGACCAACTTCCTGCTTTCCACTTTAAACTTAAATCTTATAACTTGAATGGCATGGAAACCGGACTCTACTCTTTTACTTGCGACTATTTCCTGTCCAAGCTTATTACAAAATAATCTTTTAAAGTGACCTTCATGTCTTTATAGATCTCGTATGTGCGCTTTAGTATATCATCTATTTTCTCGTTGCCTATTCCCATTGAATTATACATGGTCCTTATCCTGAAATCAAAAAGCTCTTCCTTTGGGATTTGAAGGTAACCTTCGATATGTTTTTTTGCGATGCCTATTCCTATTGATATATTGGCTACCCAAATCAGTCGAATCTGGTCTTCGGTAATGGGCAGTTTATACTTGTCTACGTGCAGCCTGAAAAAATACTTAAATACCTTCATATCGTATTCAACACCCTCAAGACACATCTCGTAGTAAAAGCGATTCATGTTTTCATCGTTTTCAGCCAAGTCGGTAAATATGAGTATCTCAAGACATGTGCCTACCTGAAGGTCGTATTCCCCGTAATTTTTTATCATGTAGTTTTCCACTGCTGTCTTTATATCTACGTAAAAGTTTCCATAAATGATCTCAGAAATTTTTTTCTTGGTCTTAAAATAGTAATTTATAAGGCCAGGATTGCTATCTGCCTTTTCACATATGTCTTTGTAGGTCGTATTTTTGTAACCGTTAAGATAAAACAGTTCTTTGCAAGTCTCGATTATCTTATTTCTGGACTTTTCACCAGTTTTATAAACAGCCATAACATCACCCTGCCCTGTGTTTGATTAATTAATAATTATACAGTATTAAAGCTTTAAATACAATGCCGGCATGGTTTTTCTGTAAAATGCAGCAAAAAGCGCACAATCAGCTTCACCTAAGAAAAAAGCATGTTTGACAGGAATGGGATCAATGTTATAATGTTTTTTGGCGATTTATGAAAGGAGAAGAAACAATGGATCAAAGAAGTGAATTTTCAAGCAAAATCGGATTCATCCTGGCAGCTGCAGGATCTGCCGTAGGGCTTGGAAACATATGGAGGTTTCCGTATTTGGCGGCAAAATACGGAGGAGGGCTTTTTGTACTTATATATATTTTCTTTATAACGACTTTCGGTTATGCTATCATGACATCTGAAATAGCTATCGGAAGGAAGACCAGGTTAAGTCCTATAGGGGCGTATGAAAGCTTGGATAAAAAGTATAAATTTTTAGGAGTCATAGCTGTTTTGGTAGCTGCCCTCATAGTTCCTTATTACAGCGTAATAGGAGGCTGGATAATAAAATATCTTGTGGTATTCTTGACGGGTGGATACATGATAGCTTCACAGGATGGTTTTTTCATCGACTTTATCACAAGTCCCCTGGAACCGGTTCTTTGGCAGGCGGCTTTTGTGTTTATAGCGGCGGCTGTAGTTCTTAAGGGCATAAAGGACGGGATAGAAAAAGCCAACAGGATTTTGATGCCTGTACTTATAATTTTGTCTTTGGGAATCGGAGTGTATGCCATGACCCTGCCGGGTGCGGTGGAAGGGCTAAAATATTACATGATTCCTGATTTTTCACGATTTTCAGTGGAAGGAGTTCTTGCTGCCTTGGGGCAGATGTTTTATTCCCTATCGCTGGCCATGGGAATAATGATTACTTACGGATCCTATTTGAATAAAGGCGATGACATAAAAAAATCGGTAAAGCAGATCGAGATCTTCGACTCGGGTGTTGCGATCCTCGCAGGATTTATGATAGTCCCCGCGGTATTTGCATTTTCCGGGGGAAGCGAAGAGGCTCTAAGCGCTGGACCGGGGCTGATGTTCATTACGCTTCCAAAGGTCTTTGAGAGCATGGCGTTCAGTTCATTGATAGGCAGCACTTTTTTCTTGATGGTTTTGTTCGCTGCCATTACCAGCGGCATATCTTTAATGGAGGTAGTTGTTTCCACGATTTGTGATAAATATGAAATATCCAGAAACAAGTCCGTACTTCTCACTACCCTGTTCGTAATAGTAATGGGCATACCTTCTTCTCTTGGAAACGGGATATGGAGCGGCTTTACGTTGCTGGACTTGCCTATTTTAGATTTTTTTGATTTTGTCACAAATGCAGTACTCATGCCTATCGGAGCTCTTCTGATGTGCCTTTTCATTGGATATAGGTTGAAAGCGGATGTTATCTTAAATGAGATGCAGCTTGAATCGGATATGAAAAGCAGGAGGTTCTACACATTCATGATAAAATACGTGGCTCCTGTATTCATAGTAGCAGTTCTGTTAAGCTCAGTATTGTCTACATTCGGTGTTATAACAATTTAATGATTTATAAAAAGCAAGCACTCGAGCTTGCTTTTTATAAATTTAAAATAAACTATTCTGTTCAATAGATGGTATTTATTAAGCTGATGAAGAGTGAAAACCAAATGTCATTGATGAATTGTCGGCAACTATGTACTATTTGCAAAAAAATAATAAAAAATATCTATTGCTGCAAAAGCATCTCTGCTTAATGATAAAAAATTGTGGTATTATTGTATCAGAAGGGAGGCAGGACATGAATTATTATGACAAAAACAAAGCGGCATTAAAAAGATACCTGAAAAGTGGTGAAAAATTCACGGATGAAAAGTACCTGGGCTTGGAATTCGAACATATAATTACCGAAAAAGATTCCTTGAGAAGCATCTCTTATTACGAGAAGGACGGAATCGAAGAAATATTAAAGGATCTTGAAAATTCAGGATGGGAGACTGCAGGGGAAAATGGCAGAGTTCTGTCTGCAAAAAAAGGCAAGGATACCATAACTTTGGAGCCGGGAGGCCAGTTTGAGCTTAGCACCGATAAGGCTGCCAATTTGGTAGATATCGAGACGAGCTATTCTGACTTCATTAAAGACATTTTGCCCATCCTTGAAAAAAGAGACCGGAAGATGCTAGCCATTGGATACCACCCGGTAAGCAGGATAGAAGAAATTGACTACATACCTAAGGAGCGGTATGGCTATATGTCCGATTATCTTTCGAAAAAAGACATATGCGGAATAAATATGATGAAGGGAACCGCGTCCATACAAGCTACCATAGATTATTTTGACGAAGATGATTTCATCAAAAAATTCAGGGTCGCCAACTACCTTACTGTTCTTTTTTCGGTCCTCTTTGACAATTCTCCAATATTTGAAGGGGATTTATGGAGAGGCAACTTGGCAAGAGTCCACATTTGGAATCATGTTGATACCGATCGAAGCAGGATCATGCCCGGGTCATTGGACGAACGCTTCGGGTATGAGGATTATGCAGTATATCTCCTTGAGAGACCTCTTGTCATAAGCCTTTTGGATGGGGAGATGATATATACTAAGGACAAACCTATGAAAGAGGTTTATCGGGATAAGGAAATGGACCAAAGGGAAGTGGAGCATGCGCTTTCGATGTTCTTTCCGGATGTTCGAGTTAAGAAATACATAGAGTTGAGAATGTGCGACAGCGTTCCCTATCCTTTTAACCTTTCTGTGGGAGCGTTGGTAAAGGGAATATTTTATGCTAAGGATAACCTGGATTTTTATTTTGAGAAATCTATGGAAGCTACAAATGAGTCAGTTCAAAACATTAAGGACACTATCATCCGAAATGAAAAAATACCCAATGAGGTACTGGAGGATATTAAGATTCTCTTAGAAAAAGCTGAAAGAGGCTTGGCAGAAGATGAAAAAAAATATATTAAGCCTTTAATGAGGCTTTTTGAAGAAAGCGTCAATCTGGCTAGGCTGATAAAATCTGAATATAAATCCAAGGGAAAAGAGGCTTTTGATAGGTTGAAAATGATTGATATTGCACAAAAAAACTCATATAATATAAATGACGAAAATTAATGCCTGAAAATTAAAAAATGTACGTCCAGATAATTTTCCACATTAAAAGCAGATGGACGGTTTTTGTATTTATCGGGCAAAAAAATGTTAGGGGGAAAGAAATGAAAAAGTTTAGTATTCTCTTTTTGGTTTTGATCATGGTTTCATCACTGGTCCTTGGATGTTCTTCAGAAGGCGGTTCAGGTGGCGGCGATGAAGAGCAGGTCGTAGCAGGCTTTATTTATGTAGGCCCCACCAACGATGGCGGGTATACTACGGCTCACGACAACGGAAGACTTTATATGGAAGAGCAGCTAGGGGACAGAGTCAGAAGCATCTACAGGGAAAATGTTCCTGAAGATAGGGGCGAAGTAGTAAGGGTCATCAGAGAAATGGTGGACCAGGGAGCAAATATTATATTTGCAACCAGCTCTGGACATATGGACGGATTAATAGAAGCGGCAGCAGAATTCCCGGAGGTTAAGTTTGCCCATTGCAGTGGCTATCAAACTGCAGAAAATGCAACGAACTACTTTGGAAGAATGTACCAGGCTAGATACCTTTCGGGTATAGTCGCTGGCATGAAGACTGAAAGCAATAAAATCGCATATGTCGCGGCATTTCCAATTCCTGAAGTAATCAGGGGCATCAACGCATTTACTTTGGGAGCCAAGTCTGTAAATCCCGACGTTGAAGTACATGTAAGATGGACGAATACATGGTATGATCCGGCAAGCGAAAAGGCTGCTGCGGAAGCTCTTCTTGATGAAGGCTGCGATGTAACGGCTCAGCACCAGGATTCTACCGCTACGATGGTAGCAGCTGAAGAGGCAGGGGCTTTTTCAATTGGTTACAATGTAAGTTCTAAAGATGCTGTTCCTCAAGCATACATGACAGCGCCACTTTGGAACTGGGGAGAGTATTACTTGACTGCTGTTCAGCAGGTCATAGACGGAACTTGGACCAATGCTCCATACTGGGGCGGCATGGACGAGGGAGTCATTTTGTTGGACGAATTGACGGAGCTTGCGCCACAGGAAGCTGCAGAAATAGTGGCTGAAATGGAAGCAAAAATAAAATCAGGTGAATTTGACGTTTTTGACGGACCTGTTTACAATCAAGCGGGAGAAGAGGTCGTAAAAGAAGGCGATTCGATGACTGACGGTGAGATGCTTGGATTTGACTGGTTTGTGCAAGGTGTTGTGGGTAACATACCGGCAGGAAATTAAAGACTAAGAAATCACAAAGGGGCAAGGTCAAACTTGTCCCTTTGTTTAACAAAGGTGGTATAAATGAGCGAGATATTGGTAGGGATGAAAGAAATATCAAAAACGTTTGGCAAGGTCAAGGCTCTTGACGGCGTGGGTCTGACCTTGAGAAGAGGAGAAGTCCACTCTCTTTTAGGAGAAAACGGAGCGGGGAAAAGCTCTCTGATGAACATATTGGCTGGAATCTATACTCCCGATGAAGGGAAAATATCCATCAAAGACAAGGATGTTTCGTTAAACTCCCCCAAAGATGCTATAAATCTAGGGGTAGGAATGATACATCAGCATTTTAAGCTGGTTGAAGTAATGACAGCAAAGGAAAATATAATTGCGGGCTACGAAAAGAGCTTTTTTGTAAAAGGTGCAGAGCTTAGCAAAAAAATAAGGGACATATCCGTAAAATACGGACTGGAGATAGATCCGGATAAAAAAATATACGACATGTCAGTAGCGGAGAAACAAAGAGTTGAAATACTCAAGGTGCTCTACAGAGGAGCGGATGTTTTGATTTTGGATGAACCTACAGCTGTGCTTACTCCCCAAGAGACGGAAAAGCTGTTTGATATTATCAGAAACATGACAAAGCTGGGCTGCGCTGTGGTTATAATAACACATAAGCTTAATGAAGTCATGGAGATCAGCGATGTCATAACAGTTCTTCGAAAAGGACGGAATATAGGGACTGTTGACAAGGATAAGACGAATACCATGGAATTGACAAAAATGATGGTAGGCAAAGCTGTGGATTTATCAATAGAGAGACCCCCTAGAGGAACTCAAAGAGAAGTTTTGAAGGTAGTGAACTTGACAGCGCTGAAAAGCGACAAGACGGAGGCTTTGAAAAATTTGAATTTCAGTATGTTCACAGGGGAGATATTGGGTGTCGCAGGAATCGCCGGAAGCGGACAGAAAGAACTTTGCGAAACACTTGCAGGACTTTACCCTGTAACTAATGGAGATATCATATACGAAGGGGAAAGTCTTCTTGGGAAGAACCCCAGAGAAATAATAAGAATGGGCATAAGCATGAGCTTTGTTCCTGAAGACCGGTTGGGCATGGGTTTGGTGGCATCCATGAACATAGTGGACAACATCCTTCTTAAAGAATATCAAAAACAGGAAGGTCTCATTATTACCAGGAAGCCTTCCAAAGAAAAGGCACAAAAGATAGTGGAGAAGCTCAATATATCCACCCCGAGCACAGATGCGCACCCTGTACGACTGTTGTCAGGGGGAAATATCCAAAAGGTTTTATTGGGACGTGAGATAGAATCCAATCCACACGTGATCATCACTGCATATCCGACGAGAGGGCTTGATATAGGCTCTTCCTATTTGATATATGATCTTCTAAATAAACAGAAAATGAAGGATACGGCGGTATTGTACGTAGGAGAGGACCTAGATGTGCTATTAGAGCTTTGCGACAGGATTTTGGTAATGTGCAACGGAGAAATCACCGGGATAGTGGATGCAAAAGAAGCAGACAGGGAAAAAATAGGCTTGATGATGTCCGGCGCTCATAAAGAGGAGGTGATCTGATGAGGATAGCAAAAAGAAGCGAATTGAACAAGAATCAGATCGCCTTGGTGAGGCTTGGCGCTGTTTTCGGAGCCTTGGTGTTCGGAGGACTGTTTTTGGTGGTTTTAGGAGAGAATCCTTTAAGGATATATGTATCCATGGTACAAGGAGGCTTGGGGTCGTTTTTTAGATTTAGAGAAACAGTAAATATAGCTATTCCGCTGCTGATAACTTCTCTGGGAGTAATGATAGCATTTAAAATGCGATTTTGGAATATTGGGGCCGAAGGCCAAATATTCATGGGAGGATTTGCAGCGGCATATCTGGCGCTAAATTTTTCCCACCTTCCTAAGCCTGTTTTATTGACATTGATGGCTGGGGCGGCGATGGCCATGGGAGGCGTCTGGTTGATTGTCCCTGCATGGTTCAAGGCTAAATTTGGGACGAATGAAACATTGTTTACGCTGATGCTCAACTATATAGCGTTGAGGTGGGTAACCTACCTCCAATATAGCCTGTGGAAGGATCCTAGTGCCATGGGATTTCCCAAGATAGCAAGCTTTGAACAAAGCGCTCTGCTGCCTAAAATCTTTGACATACATGTGGGCTGGATAGTCGCTTTGATACTCATATATTTGATTCATATGTACCTTAACCATACGAAAACCGGATACGAAATTGCGGTAATCGGCGAGAGTGAAGATACGGCTAGGTATGCGGGCATAGATATAAAGAGGGTCATCTTGAAAACCATGTTTTTGAGCGGTGCCGTATCTGGGCTTGTTGGCATGATACAGGCATCCGGAATAAGCGGAACCTTATCAGTAGATCTAACCGGAGGGGTTGGCTTTACGGCTATAATAACGGCATGGCTGTCGGGACTAAATCCTATCATGGTGGGGGTAGTGTCATTTCTCTTTGCCATGCTCCGTCAGGGGGGGTCGTTCATACAGACTGCGTATCAAATACCAGCATCTGCAGCAGAGATACTGCAGGCGCTGATTTTGTTCTTTGTTTTGGCAAGCGAGTTTTTTCTAAGATATAAAGTTGTTTGGGTTAAAAAGGCGGGAGGAGATTTGAAATGAATGTGATATCTTTTTTAAGTGCCGTTGTTCAGGCAGGAACCCCGCTTTTATTTGCCACTGTAGGTGAGATATTCAGTCAAAAGGTAGGCAATTTGAATCTAGGGCTCGAAGGCATGATGCTGATGGGAGCGGTGACGGGGTTTGCCGTAGGATATGGGACGGCCAATCCGTTTTTAGCATTGATGGGAGCTGCTCTTGCAGGCATGGTGGGAGCCTTGGTGTACGCATTCATAACTGTCACATTAAAGGGAAATCAAGAGGTAACCGGACTGACTCTTACTATATTTGGCACAGGATATGCCAGCTTTGTAGGGAGCAGCTATGTCGGTTACAAATTGCCGGAAAGCGTGACCAGTGTATTTGCAAAAGTTTCATTTCCGATTTTAAGTGAGATACCGGTATTGGGAGAGATCTTCTTCAAGCAGAGCCCATTGGTGTACTTGTCTTATCTAAGCGTTCTTATTTTGGGCATTTTGTTATATAAGACAAAATACGGGCTTAACCTTAAAATGGTAGGGGAGAATCCAGCGGCAGCTGATGCCAGCGGCATAGGGGTTAGCAGATACAAGTATTTCTACATCACTTTGGGAGGAGCCATGTCGGGAATCGGCGGAGCATTTTTATCCCTGGCCTACATACCTGTATGGCAGGAAAACATCACTGCAGGAAAGGGCTGGATCGCCGTGGCGTTGGTCATATTTGCTGTGTGGAACCCTTACCGCGCGGTTGCAGGGGCTTACTTTTTCGGAGGTCTTGATATAATTGGATTTAGGCTTCAGAAGTTTGCCTTGCCAGTTCCGATCTATATAATAAACATGCTGCCATACGTTGCGACGATACTGGTTCTTGTGCTCATGTCCATGAAGAAAAGCAAGGAAAACAAGGCGCCTTCATCGATAGGTCGAGCATATTTTAGAGAAGAAAGATAAAAATGCGAGCTTGAGATTTTACCTTAAGCTTATACATGTGATATAATATTTATTAAAACATTTGTCAGGAGGAGTCGTGTATGGAAGGTATTAAAGTCGAACTGCACAGGGATTATCGCTATACGATTGATGTGGAAAATGGAGTTTTAGAGGAGCTGGAGAGATATAATGATACATTTTTCAGGTACGAAAAAGCAGTGATAATTACCGATGCCAATGTAGCTCCCCTGTATTTGAAACATATAAGCAAGCAGATATCCCAGGCAGGATGCAAAGTACATGAACTGGTCATTGCCCCGGGTGAACATAGCAAGAGCTTAGCTAAGGCAGAAGAGATATACCATCACTTTTCCGAGTACAATATGACCCGATCTGACTTGGTGGTGGCTTTGGGAGGAGGCGTCGTAGGGGATTTGGCCGGATTTTGCGCATCTACATATTTAAGAGGCATAGATTTCATTCAAGTGCCTACAACGCTGTTGGCTCAAGTGGACAGCAGCGTAGGCGGTAAAGTGGGAGTAAATCTCAGCAAGGGAAAGAACCTCGTAGGAAGCTTCTATCAGCCGCAAGCGGTCATCGTAGACCCAAATGTAATCAAGACGCTCCCAAAGAGGAACTTCAGCGAGGGCATGGCAGAGGTGATCAAATACGGATGTATTTACGACAAGGATCTTTTCAACCGGCTGTATTACGATCGGGGAAATGAGATAAAAAATGGTCTTGCTGAAATAATACATAGATGCTGTGCTATCAAAAAAGAAGTAACGGAAGAAGACGAGCGTGAAGGTGGTCTGAGAAAGATACTTAATTTTGGACATACCATTGGACATGTCTTGGAGGCGTACTTCAACTACCAAAAATTCTCCCATGGAGAAGCTGTTGCCATCGGCATGTATCATATCACCGTTAAAAGTGAGAAGAAAGGCATAACAAAAAAAGGCACTGCCGACAAGATAAAAAGCATCTTGGAGAAAAACGACCTGCCTTATACTATGCCGTATCTTGAGCAGGACAAGGTCGAGGAGATACTCTTCAGGGATAAAAAGTTCAGTGGAGACAAAATAACCCTAGTTCTGTTAAAGGAAATAGGAGAAGCCGTGTTGGTAAAAATGGATAGAAACCAGCTTATCGAGTTTATCATATAAAGGAGAATACCATATGAAGATTGTTGAAATAACACCATCTACCTTAAGAGGTACCGTAAACATACCACCTTCGAAGAGCATGAGCCATAGAAGCATTTTCTGTGCAGCTCTGAGCGGGGGGATAAGCAACATTAAAAATGTTTTGTTGTCAGAGGATATTAAAGCTACGTGCGAAGCTATGGAATCTTTGGGTGCAAAGATTAAATACAAGGCAGTGGATGAAAAAAAAGAGATCTATAATTTGAGGATTCAAGGTGCGGGCAGGATGAAACTGAAAAACGACAAAATAGACTGCGGCGAATCCGGATCTACGATCAGGTTCATAATCCCTTTGCTGGCGTTACTGGATGAAACAGTAACGGTGACTGGAAGAGGAAGACTCATAAGCAGGCCTCTAGATGCATATTACGACATTTTCGACCAAAAGAAGGTTTACTACACCAATAAGTACGGGGAACTGCCGCTTACGATCAAAGGATCTCTAAGTTCTGGAGAGTACAGCATGGATGGGGATGTGAGCTCTCAGTTCATTACAGGACTGCTATTTGCCCTTCCGCTTTTAAAGGGAGATTCCAAGCTTGTGATAACTACTGAACTTGAGTCCAAGCCGTATGTGGACATGACAATAGAGATGCTAAACCGATTTGGGATCGATATAATAAACAAGGATTACAGGGAATTTATCATCAAGGGTTCCCAGGAATATACAAGCGCCGACTACAGCGTTGAGGGAGATTTTTCTCAAGCCGCATTTTGGCTTACGGCTGGAATCCTCGGGGGAGAGATTTATAGCAACGATTTGAAGTTCAGCTCTTTGCAGGGTGACAAGGTAATAGTAGACATAATAAAAAAAATGGGCGGTAACATCGAGAAGCTGATCCTGGGCTATAAGACATCTAGAAGCGACACAAACGGCACTACAGTGGATGCTTCCCAATGCCCCGACTTGGTTCCCATTGTAAGCGTGCTGGCAGCTTTAAGCAGCGGGATGACAGAGGTTGTAAACGCCAAGAGACTCAGGATCAAGGAATCGGACAGGTTGGACGCGATAACCCAGGTGCTTTCTACTTTAGGAGCGGATATAGCCCAATATACAGATGGTCTTGTCATAAAGGGAAGAGGCAAGCTCAAGGGCGGAGAGGTGGACAGTTTCAATGATCACAGGATAGCGATGGCTGCTGCTGTAGCTTCGATAAAATGCGAAGAAAAAGTAGTCATCAGAAATGCGCAAAGCGTCAACAAATCTTATCCGAAATTCTGGGAGGATTTCGTCAGCTTGGGAGGGGTAATAAATGAGCTCGAACTGGGGGAATAAAGTCAAGTTTTCCCTGTTTGGTGAATCTCACGGAGCAGCCATAGGGGGCGTTATAGACGGATTGCCACCAGGGATAGAGTTGGACATTGACTTTATCAAAAAAGAAATGGACAGAAGAAAGCCGGGAGCGGATCCATATAGTACAAAACGAAAGGAAGACGATTCCTTTGAAATACTAAGCGGATTTTTCAACGGCTATACCACCGGAACTCCTTTGGCGTTTATAATAAGGAATCAGGACAACAGATCCAAAGACTATTCCAAGCTTAAGGATATAATGCGTCCGGGACACGCGGACCACACAGGAAGCATAAGATATAAGGGTTTTAACGACTACAGGGGAGGCGGGCACTTTTCCGGAAGAATTACTGCTCCGTTGGTATTCTACGGAGCAGTTGCAAAGCAGATGCTCTACGACAATTACGACATAAGAATCTTGTCGAGGATCAAGAGGATTTCGGATGTAGAGGATAGAGAGCTGGATCATATCAATGCTGACGCAGATGATCTTTCAGGAGTCCTATCCAACAAGAAGATACCGGTATTGGATGCAGATAAGGGCAGGAAGATGGAAGAGGCGATAGAAAACGCCAAGAACTGCTTGGATTCGGTGGGAGGAATAATTGAATGCATGGCATTTAACGTGCCGGCAGGGCACGGAATGCCCTTTTTCGAATCTTTAGAAAGCAAGATTGCCCATCTCGTGTTTTCTGTTCCTGCAACAAAGGGGCTTGAGTTCGGCAAAGGATTTGAGATCTCTAAAATGAAGGGATCAAAGGCCAAT
The DNA here is from genome assembly GCF_900128885.1 of Alkalibacter saccharofermentans DSM 14828. Classification (NCBI taxonomy): domain Bacteria; kingdom Bacillati; phylum Bacillota; class Clostridia; order Eubacteriales; family Eubacteriaceae; genus Alkalibacter; species Alkalibacter saccharofermentans. The sequence goes on along the minus strand of NZ_FQTU01000006.1, from coordinate 10,729 downwards.
GACAGCTTTTATTATGATGAAGACAACCGCATCAAAGCCAGAAGCAACAACAACGGTGGAATCCTTGGAGGAATCACCAACGGCCTGCCGGTAGTTTTTTCCACGGCCATAAAGCCCACTGCCTCTATTTCGACAGAGCAGAATACCATCGATATAAAAAATAAGCAAAACGCAAAGCTTGCGGTTACGGGAAGGCACGATCCGTGCATAGTTCCTAGAGCACTTCCGGTCATTGAAAGCTGCATGTCCATAGCGCTTTTGGAATTATTGCTAGTGTAGGAGGAGAAAATGTATAGCATCGAAGAATTGAGAAATAAAATAGATATAATCGACGACAAGATTTTGGATCTTTTTTTGGAAAGAATGGTGGTTGCAAGATCTATAGCCACCTATAAGATCGAAAACGATATGAAGATATTTGACGAAAACAGGGAGAAAGAAGTCCTTGAAAAGAACCTTGAAAAGATAAGGCTTGAAGAGTATAAAAAGTACACAGAAAAGTTCTTGAATAATCTTATGGATATAAGCAAAGATCTTCAAAAGGATATAATAGACGGAGTGATGAAATGAATTACCTGCCGATCACTGGAATAATCTTTATATTTGGATTTGTATTTGTCAAGAAACTCTCGCATATGATCTATTACAGCAACAGGTATACCAATGCTCTAGATCAAAAGTTTAATTACGATGAGGTGGTAGAAGACAAGGAAATAAAGATGGAGACAGATGAGAAAGCAGATGACGAGGAAAAGTAAAATCTAAGATTGAACTTTTTTTAAGACATAAATTCTGTTAGAATGATAAAAATACCTTAAAGGAGGGTGAATCATGAATAAGTTTAAAAAAGTGCTGATAGCCAACAGAGGCGAAATAGCAATCAGAATAATACGTGCATGCCAGGAACTTGGAATATCCACCGTTGCAATATACGCTGAAGAAGATAAACTGTCTTTGTTCAGAAGGAAAGCCGATGAAGCATATTTGATCGAAGATCACAGGGGGCCGGTAGATGCTTATCTTAATATGGATAAGATAATCAACCTTGCAAAGAAGAAGAACGTAGATGCTATACACCCGGGTTACGGATTTCTGTCTGAGAACCCTGAATTTGCCAGAAAGTGCGAGTCCGAGGGCATAGTATTTATCGGGCCAAACCATATAATGATGAAACAGCTAGGAGACAAGATACAGTCTAAGATCCAGGCGAATAAAGTGGGAGTTCCCACTATCCCCGGCGTTGAGAAGCCTATAGAGAATGACGAAGAGGCTGTGGAATTCGCTAGAATCGCCGGTTATCCCATCATGCTCAAGGCAGCTGCAGGTGGTGGAGGCCGCGGTATGAGGATCGTAAAAGATGAAAAGAATCTACTGAGGGAATTTCACTCTGCCAGAAGCGAAGCTTACAAAGCTTTCGGCAGTGGAGAGATATTCATTGAAAAGTATATCGAAAATCCAAGACATATAGAAGTTCAAATTCTGGGAGACAACTATGGCGACATAGTCCATTTGTTCGAAAGGGATTGTTCCATACAAAGAAGACATCAAAAGATAATCGAATTCACTCCCTCTCAAAATATTACCGACGAACAAAGACAAAAAATTTGCGAGGATGCAATAAAGCTGGCTAAATCAGTCAATTACAGAAATGCGGGAACGGTAGAGTTCTTAGTGGACAACAGCGGAGAACATTACTTCATTGAAATGAACCCGAGAATTCAGGTGGAGCATACTGTTACGGAACTGGTGACGGGAATCGATATCGTGCAGATGCAGATATTGATAGCACAAGGACATTCTTTGATATCAGAGGCTGTCAATATTCCGGATCAGAACAGCATAACCATGCGGGGATCTGCCATTCAGTGCAGAATAACAACTGAGGACCCTCAGAACAACTTCATGCCAGATACGGGAAAGCTGGAAGTTTACAGAACTGGTTCCGGAAACGGAGTAAGGCTCGATGCGGGGAACGGTTTTACGGGAGCGATAATTTCTCCGTATTACGACAGCCTGCTTGTTAAGACTACGACCTATGGCAGAAATTTTGAAGATGCAAGAAGAAAGGCTGTCAGGGCGGTAAAAGAGCATGAAATCGAGGGAGTCAAGACGAACATGGACTTTATAATAAACGTCCTCGAGCACCAGGATTTCATCGAGGGAAAGTGCGATACCAAGTTTATTGACACTCATCCTGAGCTTTTCAAGCTTGAAAACACTTCTTCCCATGACGAAGTGAGGCTGCTTAAATTCCTCGGAGAAAAAATCGTCAACGAGACTTTCGGCAACAAAAGAGATTTCGACAAACCGATAATTCCAAGTTATGATCCAAGCGAAAAACTTTACGGCACTAAGCAGATACTGGATGAAAAAGGGCCTGAAGGATTGGTAGAGTGGATCAACAAGCAAGAGAAGCTTCTTATAACCGACACAACCATGCGTGATGCACATCAGTCGCTTCTTGCCACCAGGGTAAGAAGCAGGGACATGATAAAAATTGCCAAGGCTACGAGCCATTTGGCAAAGGACCTTTTCTCACTGGAGATGTGGGGTGGAGCTACCTTTGATGTCAGTTACAGATTCCTGAAGGAATCACCGTGGAAGAGGCTGACGGAGCTGAGGGAGAGAATTCCAAACGTGCTTTTCCAAATGCTTCTTAGAGGGTCTAATGCCGTCGGATACAAGAATTATCCCGACAACTTGATCAGAGAATTTGTTAAGGAAGCTGCCCAAAGCGGCATAGATGTATTTAGGATTTTTGATTCCCTTAACTGGCTTGAAGCTATGGAAGTATCCGTAGACGAAGTCCTCAAGCAGGGCAAAGTAGCGGAAGTGAGCATTTGCTATACAGGAGATATACTTGATAAGTCCAGAAAGAAGTACGATCTTGAGTATTACGTGCGAAAGGCGAAAGAAGCAGAGGCCATGGGGGCACATATTCTTGGAATTAAAGACATGGCTGCCCTATTAAAGCCCGCTGCCGCATATGAACTTGTGAGCACTTTGAAGAAGGAGATAAAGATACCGATTCATCTGCATACTCATGATACGTCAGGCAACGGCGTAGCTACGCTTCTCATGGCTTCCATGGCAGGCGTTGACATAGTTGACACGGCGATAAACGGAATGAGCGGTCTTACCAGCCATCCGGCCCTTAACTCCATCGTAGCGGCTGTTGAGAACACAAAACGCCATACAGGAATGAGCCTGGATGATCTTCAGCAGATAAGCGACTACTGGACGACGGTAAGGGATGTTTATTACGAGTTCGAGTCTGGGCTGAAATCAGGTACTACGGAGATATACAAGTACGAAATTCCGGGAGGCCAGTACTCCAACATAAAAGCTCAGGTTGAAAGCTTTGGCCTTGGGCATAAGTTCAAGGAAGTCAAGGAAAAATACATAGAGGCAAACGAGCTTTTCGGAGATATAGTAAAAGTTACTCCTTCTTCCAAGGTCGTTGGGGATATGGCTATATTCATGGTCCAAAACGAATTGGACAAGGGAAATATTTATGAAAAGGGAAAATCTATGTCTTATCCGGATTCTGTAGTGGATTTCTTTAGAGGAATGATTGGACAGCCTGAAGGCGGGTTTAACGAAAGATTGCAAAAAATCGTCCTCAAGGGTGAAACTCCTATCGATGTAAGGCCTGGCACGCTACTTTCTGATATCGACTTTGAGGAAATCAAAAAAGAATACAAGGAAAGCTTCAATATCGAGATAGACAAAAAAGATCAGCTAGCAGCGGCTTTATATCCAAAAGTCTTCAGAGAGTATGTAGAGTATATGTGCGTGAACGACGAGTACATGAGGATGGAAAGCGACGTATTTTTCCATGCGTTAAAGGTTGGAGAAGTATCGCAAATTGAAATGGCCTCAGGCAAGAGCTTCGTTGTAAAGCTTGTCGAACTGGGCAAGACTGATGAAAACGGAATGAGGACGGTTGTTTTTGAGGTGGATGGTTTTAGAAGAGAGATCCAGATTGAAGACAGAAAGTCATTCATCGCTCAGACGAGGGATTCTCACAAGCAAGTTGACAAGAACGATCCCTACCAGGTAGGTTCAAGCATACCTGGAACGGTAGTCAACGTTCTTGTAAAAGAAGGCGATGAAGTAAAAGAGAACCAGCCGCTTCTAATAATAGAAGCCATGAAGATGGAAACGGAGATAGTAAGCAATACCGACGGCGTGGTGGAAAAAATCTATGCAACCAAAGGCCAGTCGGTAAAATCCGGCGAGCTTGTAATTCAGCTTGCCTAGGTCACTTAAATAAAAAACGCACTTTAAGCCTGTTTTGGCAAACGGGCTTAAAGGTGCGTTTTTGTTTACAAAGGGTCACAAAATTATTTTGGCATCATGAGGTTTTGGTATTTATAAATGTGAACTTATGCTGATAAAATATATGTAAAAGAATCGAATATACCTGTAAAGAAACTGTAAAAGATTAGTGAAAATATGCTATAGTATCAGTAGGGGGAAAATTCCTGAAAGATCATCTGATGCGGAGGAGTAATATGGAAATCCATGTAGAGAGAAAACCTATTTTAAACTTATTCAAGCATAGACGATGACAGGCTACTGCCAGAGTGCGGGCCAATAGTTTGTTTCGCATTGAATTCAGTCAAATTACAGAGAAAAACGGAAGCGTATTTTTTTCAATAGCGAGGTGCTGGTAATTGAGATTCTCGAAAATGTAGGGATAGATCAACAAATGTTGGACATCTGTGTTTCGCTGAAAGAGAAAGGGTATAAAATAGCCATAGGCCACTGGGAAGCTTTAATAGGTCAACAGGCGATATTAGAGTCAAGGGGCAATAAAATAGCAGATGGTTATGTGGGTGGAGGCTATCAAGTGGGCTCATCAAGTCGCGGTTATAGATTAAAAAGTAAACAAAAGGTAAAAAAATCATAACAAAATATTTTTATTAAACTTTAGACAAGTTTCATGATGTATAATATGCGAGATATATTAGCAAGTAAGGATGTGGAGCAAATTGACCCAGATACAGGATTTTCTGATGGATCTGTCGGTATTGATAAAGCCGGCTAACGTCATCGACATTTTAATAGTTGCATTTGTAGTCTATAAGATAATAGGCTGGATAAGCGACACTCAGGCAGAACAAGTAGCTAAGGGCGTCGTGATATTGCTTCTTTCTACTCAATTGAGCGAGTGGTTTGGTTTGCATACGGTAAATTTCTTGCTCAGAAACTTGATGACTGTAGGTTTTATAGCACTTATAATTGTTTTTCAGCCTGAACTCAGAAGGGCGCTGGAACACATAGGAAGGACAAGCTTCTTTAAGACGAAGTGGATGGAAAATGTAACTGAGACGAAAAAGACCATCGACGAGATAGTGGAAGCTTTAAAGATGATGTCTGATGAGAAGACGGGAGCTTTGATAGTTCTTGAAAAAGATACCGGCCTGGAAGATATAATATCTACAGGAACAAAGCTGGATGCGGCCATAAGCAGTGAGATTCTAATGAATATATTTACGCCGAACACACCTCTTCACGATGGGGCAGTGGTCATAAGAATCGCAGAAAACAAGCTGAAGGCGGCGTCTTGCCTCCTGCCCTTGACGGAAAACAAGAACGTAAGCAAAACATTGGGGACTAGGCACAGGGCTGCAATGGGAATGTCGGAAAATTCTGATGCGATCATTCTCATAGTTTCAGAGGAATCCGGTGTCATTTCATATGCCAATACAGGAAAGCTCTACAGATATCTGGATGCAAAATCTCTTAAAGAATTTTTAATTGAAGAGTTCATATCGAAGGAAGAAAAGACCATCAAGATTAAATTCTGGGGGACGCAAAACGATGAAAAAACAAAACAAGACGAGTAGCAGGGCAAATGTAAAAATAGTTATCTCCCTTATAATAGCCATAGTGCTTTGGATATACGTAATAGGAGATCAGGACCCTAGGCTTAACCAAAGATACAACAACATTCCGGTGGAAATAAAGAACGAAAATCTACTTAATGAAAGAGATTTGCTATTGATTAGCGAGACTGAATTTTCTGTTGACATAACTGTTAATGGCAGAACCAGTGCCTTGTACAACCTTCCTTGGAGGAATATCAGGGCTAGCGTAGATTTTGTGGACATTGAAGATAAAGGCAGCTATTCTCTCGCAGTTGAAATTGTTGGAATCCCGGAGGATATAGATCTTATAAGCGTCAGTCCTGCTCAGGTAGAAATTGAAGTGGACAGGCTCTCCAGTCAGACAAGGCAGATCGACATCGAATTCGTAGGCAGCCTGCCGGAAGGAATAAGCCTTTTGGATTACTCTATAAATCCCCAAAATGCATTGGTGGAAGGAGGAGAAGAGCTCCTGGGAAGGATAAGGTCCGTAGGTGCAGCTCTTGACATAACAGGAGAGACAGATGAAGCCACAAAGCGAGTAGAGCTTAAAGCATTTGATGCAGACGGAAATGAAATTTCCGGGGTCAATATAAGTCCCAGAGAAGCCAGTGTTTTGATTAAAATAGGGAAAAACTCAACTGCGAACATTGTGGTCCAGACTACAGGTGAGCCTGCAGAAGGGTTTTCAATCAAAGAAATAACTGTTGACCCGGCGAACATTGAGATTGGCTCCGACTCGGATTTGGAAATTACAGAAATTAAAACAGAGCCCATAAAGATAGACGGACTGGATACAGATGCACAAATCAGAGCAGAACTGATTTTTCCTCAAGGCGTGGAGCCTTCAACGGACATATCTGAGGTGACTGTGAACATAGTGGTTGAAAGAATAGTAGAAGCTGAATTTGAAGTAGGGTCAATAGATATAGATAATCTAGGAGAAGGACTGGTAGTCAAGGATGAGTATCTTGATGAGATGGTAGCAGTAGTGGTATCCGGTGCCCAGAGCGTTCTTGAAAATTTAGCGGGTCGGAATTTGAGAATATTTGCAGATTTAAGGGGATATCAGCCGGGTCAATGGACAGTAGACCTTAAGATGGAGCCGATCGAGAAAGTAGCTCTTGTCAGCATACAGCCAGGCTCCATCGATTTAATAGTAGAAGAGGAATGAAAATGACCTATAATTACATCGTTAAAAACGTAAAAATAAATCTTGAGGAACATCCCAAAGATCTCGGAGATTTTTTGCCCAGTCTCTTGAGGATAAAGCCGAAGCAGATCAAGGGGTGGAAAATTAAATCCAAATCTATAGATGCCAGAAAAAAAGACAAGGAGGGAATATACATAGTATATTCTTTTATCATTGAGGCGACAAATAGGATAGAGATCGACAAAAGGGCAAAACACACTTTGGAAAAGTGGGCTGTAGAAATTGCAAACAACGGGTCTTGCAATACCATGAAAAAGCCGGAAAATCCTCCTATAGTGATCGGCTTTGGACCTGCCGGGATTTTTGCGGCATTGAAGCTTGCGCAAGCAGGATTAGAGCCAAGAGTATTTGAACGAGGAGAAAGACTTGAGGATCGGGTGGGAGATGTAAAGGAGTTTTGGGAAAAGGGACTGCTTAACGGAGAAAGCAACGTCCAATTTGGAGAAGGGGGAGCCGGTACCTTTTCCGATGGCAAGTTAACCACTAGGACAAACAGCCCCATAAATGATGAAATATTAAGATGCTTCGTTAAATTCGGAGCGCCTGAGGAGATATTGTATTTAAATAAGCCCCATATAGGTACTGACAAGCTGAGAAAAGTAATCGTTGGAATAAGGAAGCATATAGAGTCACTGGGTGGAAAAATCATGTTCAATTCCAAAGTTACAGATATTATCGTAGTGGATGGCAAGGCAATTGGAGTGGAAGTGAACGAGGAGGAAAAGTATCAAAGCAATGATATAATAGCTGCTACAGGACACAGTGCTGGGGATATTTACAAGATGTTTATAGATAAAGGTATGTTCGTAGAACCTAAAGGCTTCGCAATAGGTCTTAGAATCGAGCATTTGCGGGAAATGATAGATAAAACCCAGTACGGCAAGTACCGGAATAATCCTATCCTTGGAGCCGCTTCCTACCAGCTGGCCTATAGAGACATTTCCGGTAGGGGCGTGTATTCCTTTTGCATGTGCCCCGGAGGAGAAGTCGTAGGAGCTTCCAGCGAGGTTGAAAGCATCGTTGTAAATGGGATGAGCTATCACGAGCGAAAGGGGAAAAACTCCAACAGCGCCATAGTAGTGACGATAAATCCTGATGATTATGGAAACACCCCTGAGAAAGCATTGGAATTTGCCGCGCATTGGGAAAAGAGGGCTTATGTCGTCGGGGGCGGTTGTTACAAGGCTCCGATACAGACTGTAGGCGATTTCCTGCAAAGGAAAAAAAGTGTTTCATTAGGAGAGGTGGAGCCCACGTATCGTCCAGGGACTACTTTTTCAGATTTAGAGGAATGTCTGCCCGGATACGTAACTGACCCTATAAGGAATGCTTTGACGGATTTTAATAAAAAGATAGAAGGGTTCTCCCGTTGGGACAGCGTGCTTACAGGGGTGGAGACCAGGACTTCAGCTCCGGTGAGAGTCACCAGGAACAACCAAAGCAGAGAGTCGATAAATATTTCAAATCTATATCCTACAGGCGAAGGTGCCGGATATGCCGGTGGGATAATAAGCGCCGCGGTTGATGGAATAAAGACTGCGGATGCAATAATCGAAAATTACAAGATAAAGCAAAAGATATTTCCTTGAAACAGAAAATCTCATAGTATATAATGGAAAGAATAAATCAAAAGGCGGGATGTTATATGGATATAAAAATAGTCAAAAATTCAAACCCCAAGGTTAAGCCTGATCAAAATAACTTGGGGTTTGGAAATTACTTTACAGACCACATGTTTATCATGGATTATACAAAGGGCATTGGATGGCATGATCCCAGAGTGGCACCTTACGGACCGTTGGAGCTTGATCCATCTGCAATGGTTTTCCATTATGCCCAGGAAACTTTTGAAGGACTCAAGGCATATAAAGCTGTAGATGGAAGCATCCAACTGTTTAGGGTAAGGGATAATCTTAAAAGACTCAATATATCAAACGATAGAGTGTGCATACCTCAAATAGATGAGAAGATGATGTTCGAAGCAATCAAGACGCTAATAGAAGTCGACAAAGATTGGATACCATCTGCGCCAGGAACATCTCTCTACGTTAGGCCATTTGTAATCGCAACGGATCCTTATCTTGGGGTAAGGCCAGCCGGTACATATAAGTTCATGGTCATACTTTCCCCTGTGGGGGCCTATTATAAAGAAGGGCTCAACCCCACCAAGATTTATGTGGAAGACAAATACGTAAGAGCGGTGCCGGGAGGAATAGGATTTGCAAAAACCGGAGGAAATTATGCAGCGAGCCTTAAAGCTCAAGTAGAGGCTAACGAAAAAGGATATTCTCAAGTATTGTGGCTTGACGGCAAGGAGAGAAAGTATATCGAAGAAGTTGGAACCAGCAACGCTTTTTTCAAAATAGAAGGAAAAGTATATACAGCTCCTTTGGAAGGAAGCATACTATCCGGCATAACAAGAGATTCCGCCATTAGACTGATGAAAGACTGGGGCTATGAAGTGATAGAGCAGAGGATGACCATTCAGGAACTCAAAGATCTTTACGAAGAGGGCAAACTAGAAGAGGCTTTTGCTACGGGAACAGCGGCAGTCATCTCGCCGATAGGCACTTTGGGATGGAACGGAGAAGACATGGTCATAAATGAAAGCAGGATTGGAGCGCTGTCACAAAAGCTCTATGATGCTATAACATCTATACAGTATGGGAAAGATGAAGACAAATTTGATTGGGTTACAAAAATTTAACTATATGCGCATTTAATCGTAGGCTAAGGTTGACGATCAAATGCGTTTTTTCTATGGAGACAAACTAGTATGTCATAATAAGCAATTTAAAGGCAATATAACATACTATATATTCTGATAGAAATATATTTCATCTTAAATGTTTAAATTAATGTCCCATACTGTATAGACAATTGCTCACTTTATGTGTTAAAATATTAATAATTCATAGACAAGTGAAGTTAGCCCTTCATCGTTAGTTATAACAGTTGTCTGTGGAGCTATTTCCCCATAGCCCTTTATATAAAGGGCTATTTTTCGTATTAAGCTGAGAAACAGCATAAACAGACTATCCAAGAGCATAAAGCTTGCTATTAATGCTCATGGATAGTCTGTTTATATTGGGCGAAGCCCGCGAGCTCGGACGCCAAAGGAGTCCGAGATGCTGTATTAGGTGCCTTTGGCACCGTCTAAGCCGCTGAAGCGGCTGTTTTTGTTGTACGGCTGCGCCGTACGGGAAACGGTTGTCAAGCAGTCGTATTAGTCCCTTTGCTCCTGTGGGAAGCAGGGCTCAGCCCTAAGGGAAATGACGGTTCAGTGAGCCGGTATTCGGTGAGTCTGCTTTTACTCATATCTTATAACTTGATAAGCCCGATAACTTGATAAGCCCGCGAGCTCGGACAGCGAAGCTGTACGAGATGCTGTATTAGGTGCCTTTGGCACCGTCTAAGCCGCTGAAGCGGCTGTTTTTGTTGTACGGCTGCGCCGTACGGGAAACGGTCGTTTAGTCGCTGAGGCGACTGTTTATCGTCCGGCTCTGCCGCACGGGAAATGACTGCTGCGCAGTCGGGAAATGAGACTCCGTCTCGTAAAAACTGTCTCTAAAAGCAAGATTTCAATACGCGCGTTGCGCTTTTCTCGCGAGTAAAACGAGCTTTTCCCGCGACCAAAGGGAGC